>JALYZQ010000052.1 GCA_030948805.1 Actinomycetota bacterium
TGCCCGACCTTCATCGCGGCGCCCTTCATCGTGCCCAGCGCCGCCACGATCTGCTCGGCGGCGTCGATGTGCCGGCGCTCCAGCGCCGCTTCGCGCCCGTCTTTGCTGCGGGCCACGTTGGCGGCGCGGGTGCCCGCCTGGCGGATGGCCTGACCGGCCGCCAGCCCCCCGATCCGCGCCGTACGGCTCACGCGGGAGGTGGGAATCTTGTCCTTGCGGTCCCGGGGCTCTCGGGGCTCCTTGGCCATCCTCTATTGGTCTCGCTGCACCTGGGACCCGGGGACGATGTCGTCGGACCCGTCAGCCCAGCGCACCCAGGCCTTGTGGCCACCGTCGTAGTCGTCGCCGAGCAGGATCAGCGTGGCCGGCTGGCCCATCGCCGTACATGACTCCTGGCCTTCGGGATCGACGCCGCGCCAGATGCGCACGAAGCGGTTGTGCTCGAGCTCGGCGCCGACCGTCGTCGGGTCAGTGTGTCCGGGGTGGATCCGCGTTTGGGCGGGCAGCTCCAGCAGCGTGTCCATGATCGAGCGTCGCAGGTCGGCGTAGGTGGTGTGGCCGGGCGCCCGCACGCCGCCGACCGAGCCCTTGAACAAGGTGTCGCCGGTGAACACGTCACTCCCGTCGACGAGCAGGGAGAGCATGCCCTGAGTGTGGCCGGGAGTGTGCAGGGGCTCGACGTGCAAGGCCCCGGTGTCAATCGCCTGGCCGGGCTGCATGGGTCCAGTGGCGCCAGCCACCAGGTCGCGCTCGAGCTCGTGGATCAGTACCGGGGTCCCGGGATGGGCCTCCAGCACGGCGTCCAGCTCGGCCACGTGGTCGTGATGATGGTGGGTGAGCAGCACATGGGTGAGCTCCATCTCACCTCGGCGCAGATAATCGAGCAGCGGTGCCACGGGGCCCCCAGCGTCGATCATCACCGCGTGGCCGCCCATCTCGTCGGCCACCACGTAGGTGTTGGACAGCCACTCGTCGCTCATCGAGCGCTCCACGATCATGGCTAGAGCGTATCGGGGTAGCCTTTGGGCCAGAGATGAGCCTGATCCACACCTGCTACCGGATCCTCGATGTCGATCGCTCCGTGGAGTTCTACCGCGCTCTGGGCTTTGAGGAGAAGGGCCGCGTCCCCATCAAGGAGGAGGCGCTGAACGTCTTCATGGGCCTGCCCGAGGACGGCGATGAGCCCCGTCTGGAGCTGACCCACAACTTCGATCAGACCGAGGCCTATGAGATCGGCACCGGCTACGGTCACATCGCCATCACGACCTCTGATCTCGATTCCACTCTGGAGCGCCTGGCCGGTCAGGGGATCGAGCCCGAGCGTCCGCCCTACTCGGTTCGCGATGGAGGCAGCCGGCTGTGCTTCGTGCGCGACCCCGACGGCTACCGCATTGAGCTGATCGAGCGCGGGTAGGGGCTGACCATGGTCGACACCGCCACGATGGGAAAGATCCTCGAGCGCTTTGCTCAGGGGGTCGCAGCTCACGATCGGGAGAACCCCGACCACAACAGCTGGGGGATCGGCATGGCCCACTTCGACATCGAGCGGCTCGGGCTCGAGGCGGGCGAAGAGATCCTGCCCGGGATCGTGCTCGAGGTCGATGGCGGGGTGAGCGGGAACTTCCGCGTGCTGTGTGACGGCGAGCACGACACCGAGGCAGAGCAGCAGGAGGCTGACGTCGTCGACGCGGTGGCCTCCGAGGAGCTCGCCGAGCCGGTCTTCATCGACGGGCCGGCGCCGCCGGTACGCCCACCGCTCTAGCCCCGCCAGCCGCCAGCCGGCGGCCGCGGTCAGGCTGACGGCGGAGCGATTCCCGCCCGTGCGGCGACGCGATCGGCCAGCCAGCGGACCGTGGGGCAGGGCAGTCCGTGGCGCGCGCCGGCCCGCAGCACGGCTCCGGCGATCGCGTCCAGCTCAGGCTCGCGCCCGTGGGCGATGTCGCGCTGCATCGAAGAGCCCAGCTCGAAGTGAAGCCCGTCAAGCTCGGCCAGGGTCGTCGCGGCGTCCAGGGCCGCTTCCTCGGCCCGAGCCACGGCCACCGTCTCGTCCACCGCGCCGGCCAGCGCTGAGCGCCAGCGCGGGTCGCTCCGCACGAAGCCCAGGGGGCGGTCACTGGCGCTGGTCGTCAGGGCCAGGGGGTTGAGGCGGGCAAGCTTTGACCACAGGACCTGAGCCTCGCTGTCGCCCGTGCGGGCCTCGAGTCCGGCCTGCTCCAAGCTGGCGGCCAGCTCCAGCGCGCTGGCGGCGCGGCCGGCCAGGTCCACCCGAGCCGACGGGCTGCTCTGCACGATCTGCCCCGGAAGGGGACGGTCTGACTCGATCCGGATCACCCCGGCCCGCACGCCGTCGCCGAAGCGCGAGCGCAGCGGCACCATGTGCTCGAGCCCGTTGAGCAGCGGGACGACTAACCCGGGCTCGGCCACAACACGCTCCAGCGCGCCACGGAGGCCGCCGGCCTTGGTGGCCACGAGCACAAAGTCGACACGGTCGGTCAGGCGCGACTGCACGCGGGGGCGTGCGGTGAAATCGCCCAGCACGGCGCTGCGGACCACGAGGCCTCGATCGGCGATCAGCTGCGCGCTGTCCTCACGGGCGATCAGCACCACCTCGGCGCCGGCGTGGGCCAGCGCGGCGGCCAGGAATCCCCCCACGCCTCCGGATCCGAGCACGGCGATCGCGGGCATCGGACAAGGCTGCCACACGGCGGGCTGACCGGCCGCTGGCACGGGTTGGGGGGCGCGACTATGCTCGCGCCCGTCTCCATGTCGCCGCTGACCGCTGACCGAGCCCGGCCGGGCACCTACTCAATCGTGGCCCGGGACGCCGAGACCGGCGAGCTGGGGGTGGCCGTGCAGTCGCACTGGTTCTCGGTTGGCCCGATCGTCCCCTGGGCACAGGCGGGGGTGGGGGCGGTGGCCACGCAGGCCAACGTGGAGGTTGCCTACGGACCGCGGGGGCTCGAATTGCTGGCCTCGGGATCCGACGCGCGCAGTGCGCTGGACCAGCTCGTGGCCGAGGACCCCCAGGCCGACTCGCGCCAGGTCGCGATCATCGACGCCGCGGGCAGCGTCGCCGCGCACACCGGGGCCAGCTGCATGGCCTTCGCAGGCCACTGCCGGGGGGTTGGGGTTTCCTGCCAGGCCAACATCATGGCCAGCGAGGGAGTCTGGCCGGCCATGCTCGAGGCCTACGTGGCCCACCGGGGCACCCTGGCCCAGCGGCTGCTGGTCGCGCTGGACGCCGGTGAGGCCGCCGGCGGCGATCTGCGCGGCCGTCAGTCGGCCGCCCTGCTCGTCGTCCCGGGTCACGGCCGCGATTGGGACACCGTCGTCTCCCTGCGCGTCGAGGATCATCCCCAGCCGTTGGAAGAGCTGCGGCGCCTGGCCCGCCTGCACGAGGCCTACGCGCTGGCCGGACAGGGCGATGAGCGCCTGGCCGAGGGCCGGCACGATGAGGCAGCCGCCCTGTATCTCCAGGCCAGCGAGTGCGCGCCGGAGTCCGACGAGCTTCAGTTCTGGGCCGGCCTGGGCGCGGCGGCGACGGGCGACCTGGAGGCCGGCATGCGCCACATCGAGGCCGCGCTCGCCGTCCAGCCCAACTGGGGCGAGCTTCTGTCGCGGCTGCCGCCCGAGCTGGCTCCCGCGGCTCCGGCGGTGCTGGCCCGACTGAAGTCAGAATCCGGCTAGGGATCAATCAGCACCCCGGGATTGAGCGCCCCGGAAGGATCCAGCGCGCGTTTGGCCGCCCGTAGGGCAGTCGCGAACGGCTCGGGCCGCTGACGGTCATACCACGGACGATGGTCGCGCCCCACCGCGTGGTGGTGGGTGATGGTGCCCCCCGAGGCCAGGATCGCCTCCGCCGCGGCCCGCTTGATCTGAGCCCACTGCTCGAGCTCGTGACCCCGCCGGGCCGCTCCCAGGACAGTGAAGTAGGGCGCCGGGCCATCGGGGTAGACGTGGGTAAAGCGGCAGCTGACCCCGCCGGCGCCACACACCTCCTGCACCGCCGCGGTGGTGCGCTCCATGACCGCGCGGTGAAACTCCGGCCACCGATCCCACGTCACGGCCGACTCGAACGTCTCTGACAGCACGCCCATGGCCACGAACATGTCGCGCAGGTACGGGGCCCGCAGGAAGGCCTCGCGCCAGCTGCCGATGCCGCCGCCGCTGTCTGCTGACTGGGCGCAGCCGCCGTGGTCGGCGCAGCACTCAAGCGCCCGAGTCAGCTCGGTCTCCGGGTCATACGCGGACGATTCGAAGCCCAGCACCAGCAGATCGTGGACGCCGTCTGCGGCCCCCGTCAGCGCGGCCTCACGCGCGTCGATCAGACGGCAGGCCGCGGGTGTCAGGCCCGACTGCACCAGCGCCCGCACGGCGCCCGCCCCGTCGGCGAAGCTGGCGAAGTGAACGGCGGCCGACCTCCGAAACCGGGGCCGGGGCCGGACGCGCATCCAGGCCTCGGTGATCACGCCCAGCGTTCCCTCCGAGCCGATCAGCATCCGGTCGGGCGACACGCCGGCGCCCGAGGCGGGCAGGCGGCGGGACTCCCAGACTCCGGCCGGCGTGAGCGCGCGCACCGACTGCACCAGGTCGTCGATGTGCGTGTAGCGGGTGGCGAAATGGCCCCCGGCGCGGGTGGCGATCCACCCGCCGAGGGTCGAGAACTCAAATGACTGCGGGAAGTGGCGCAGGGTCAAGCCATGCGGGCGTAGCTGCTGCTCCAGTTCCGGTCCCGTGGCCCCGGCCTGGATTCGGGCCGCGTGGGAGACCGGATCCACCTCCAGGACGCGGTCCAGGGCGCGGCAGTCGACCGTCACAACGGCCCCGAAGCGCTCTGAGTCCACGCGCGGCTCGACCCCGCCCACGACGCTTGTGCCCCCGCCATAGGGGATGACCGCGGCCTCCTGGGACAGAGCCCATTCGAGCACCGCTTCCAGGTCGGCCTCGTCGCGCGGACGCGCGACCACGTCGGGGGCGTGGTCAAAGCGCCCTCGAAAGGCACGCACCACGTCGGCGTAGGAGCGCCCGTACGCGTGCCGGGCCCGCTCATAGTCGGTGTCGCTGCAGATAGGCGCCAGCGCACTCGGGGCTCGCAGCCGCGAGGCGGGCAGCGTGACGGCGCTGAGCGCCACCGGGGTCTCGGGCTCGGCCGAGCCGAAGCCCAGCTGCCGGACGGCAAGCGCGGCCGTGGCCCGCAGATCATCCGGCGCGGGCTGCTCGTCCTCATAGCCCCACCCCCAGTGCTTGAGTCTGCGCCCCACGGCACCCGAGCCTACCCCGATACGGTGTAGCCGTGTCGGTGCAGAACGGCGTGATGGCGCGTGGCCCGTGGGATCCCTCGCGGGTCTCGGTCTCCTGGCGCGCGGAGGCGTTTGAGCCGGCGGCCAGCGCCACCGAGGCCGCCGATGAGGCTCTGGATGAGTTGCGCCGCCGCGGCTCCCCCAGTCACGACGGGCTGGCCGCTCGGCTGCATCGCTTCGTGGCGCATGACGATCGCCTCGAGCTCGAGCTCCAGCCCGCGCGCTGGGCCCTGCGCCTGATCTCCGATCCCGCCGCCCAGCCCCTTTCCGCGTTGTGCGTGGTCCGCGACGCCGAAGGATGCTGGCTGGCCGGACGCCGGGCGGCTTGGCTGGCCTCCTGGGCGGGGCGCTGGGCGCTCGGCGCCGGTGGGGCCGTCGAGGTGGCGGAGAACCCGGCTGAGACCCTGGCTCGCGAGCTGGCCGAGGAGTGGTCGGTCGCCCCCGAGCGTCTCACGGTCGAGGCCCTGGTCGGCAATCCTGGCGGCATGGTGCTGCTGATCGGCCAGGCGTGGCTGGCCGCCGGCGCGAACGTCACCCCCGACCCCGAGCACGACCAGTACGCGTGGTGGCCGCCCGACGTCGGGCGCTGGCCCCCCGAGGCCGACGCGCCGCTGCGACTAGTCGGGGAGATGCTGGGCGCCACGGGCGCATGAGATGGGTCACCTTCGGCCGCCTGGAGGCGGTCTCGTTCACTCATTCGCTCATCTACCTGGCCCTGCTGGTCTGCGCTCTGGCGCTCGGCAACCCCGAGCCCGAGACGTTCATCCTCGGGCTCAGTCACGGCTTGCTGTGGATCGGGATGTCGCTGGTCTGCATCGCCGCCGCGCGCCGCCGTGTGATCCCGTACTGGCTGGCCGTCACGGTGGCCGTGCTCGGCGGCCTGGGCCCCTTCGCGGGGTCGCTTGGGTTTGTCGTTGCCGATCACAGAAAGGCTGCAAGCAGCCGTTAGAGTGAAGCCCGATGGCTGTCGACACAGGCACGATCGAGGTTCTGATGCCCGCGATGGGCGATTCGGTCTCCGAGGGCACGGTCCTGGAGTGGCGCAAACAGGTCGGGGACGCGATCGCCGCTGACGAGACCCTGGTCGAGGTCTCGACCGACAAGGTCGACGCCGAGGTGCCCTCGCCGGCCAGTGGGACGCTGACCAAGATCCATGCCGCCGAAGGCGACACCGTGACCGTTGGTGCCCTCCTGGCTGAGATCTCGGCCCGCGCTAACGGCAACGGATCCGCGCCCGCGTCGCCCCCGGCGTCGGGCCCCGAAGCCCCTGAGGCCGATGTCAGCCGGGCGCAGGAGCTGCCCGTATCCGGGGAATCGCCCCCCGTCACCCCGGGCGAGGTCGCCGCCGCCCAGAGCACCGAAGCCGAGGGCATGGCGGCCGAGGCTCGCGCCGAGGGCAAGCTGGTCGACATCGTGACGCCGACGGGCGGCGAATCGGTCACCGAGGGCACGATCCTCGAGTGGGCGGTCAAGGTCGGCGACCAGGTCGCCGACGGCGACACCGTCGTCGAGATCTCGACCGACAAGGTGGACATGGAGCTTCCCGCTCCGGCCGCCGGCACGATCGCCGAGATCCTGGCCCAGGACGGAGACACGGTCACCGTCGGTCAGGTCATCGCTCGACTGAGCCCAGCGCCGGCCGGTCCGGGCGACGACGCCTCAGCGCCACCGGTGCGCGACGAGGGTCCCCCACCAGTGGTCAGTCAGCCGCTCGGGCCCCCGACCGACATCGATGCCTCCCCGATCGCCCGGCGCGTGGCCGCGGCTGAGGGCATCGACCTGGCTGGGGTCACCGGAAGCGCCCGCGGCGGACGCATCACCAAGGCCGATGTGCTGGCGGCGGGCAACGGACACGACGCGGCTGCCGGCTCCGCCGCCGCGCCGCCGGCCAGCGCGCCAACGCCGTCCGGTCCCGAGCTGATCAAGGGCAGCGGAGCCGCGCTGGCTCGCTACATGGATCAGAGCCGCTCCATCCCCACCGCTACCTCGCTGCGGACGCTCACGGTCACGGTCCTCGACCAACGCCGCCAGCAGCTCAAGGACGGCGGTCAGCGCGTTTCCTTCACCCATCTGATCGGCTATGCGATCGCTCGGGTGGGCACCCACGAGATGCCGGTCATGGCCGACCACTTCGAGGAGATCGAGTCAAAGCCCCACCGCCACCGGGACGGCGCGGTCAACCTCGGTCTGGCCGTGGACGTGAGAAGAAGGACGGCTCGCGCACGCTGATGGTGCCGGTCATCCGCGATGCCGGTCGGCTGAGCTTCAAGGATTTCCTGGCCGCTTACAACGCGCTGGTGGACAAGGCGCGGGAGAACCGACTCAGCGCCGACGATCTTGTCGGCGCGAATGTCTCCCTGACCAACCCGGGCGGGATCGGCACGGTGGCCTCGGTACCGCGCCTGATGGTGGGTCAGGGCACGATCGTGGCCACGGGCTCGATCGCCTATCCCGTCGGCCTGGGGCGAATCGGTCCGGCGATCGGCGCTGAGAAGGTCATGACCATGACCTCGACTTACGATCACCGCATCATCCAGGGGGCGGAGTCAGGTCGCTTCCTACAGCGCATCGAGGCTCTGCTCCAGGGCGATGAGCGCTTCTATGAGCAGGTGTTCGCCGACCTCGGTGTGGATCTGCCTGAGCTGCCGCCACCCCCGGCCCCGGCGGCCGCTGCAGCCGCCACCGCGAGGGCACCCGCGGCCCCGGCGCCGGTGGAGGAGGAGCTGTTGATGGCCGTCCAGGCCGCCACCTCGCTGCTCAAGGCCCACCGCACCCACGGCCACCTGGCCGCGCGCCTGGATCCGCTGGGCCGGCAGTCCGAGGGCGATCCGGCCCTGGACCCCGAGCCCCTGGGGCTGACCCCCGAGCTCATGTCGCGCATCCCCGCGCACGTGTTGCGCATGTACGTGCCCGGCGCCACGCTGGCCGACGCTCTGCCCCATCTGCGCGAAACCTACTGCGGTCCGATCACTTATGAGATCGAGCACATCGCTTCGCACCGCCAGCGTCTGTGGCTGCGCGAGGCGATCGAATCCGGCCAGTTCCGCGCTCCGTTGACCCACGAGGAGCAGCGGACGTTGCTCAAGCGTCTGACCGAGGTCGACGCCTTCGAGCGCTTCATGCACAAGGCCTATCTGGGCCAGAAGCAGTTCTCGGTCGAGGGCTTGGACATGACCGTCCCGATGCTCGACGAGCTCACGCAGCTGGCGGCCAGCCGCGGAGCGCGTGAAATCGTCATCGGCATGGCTCATCGGGGCCGCCTGAACGTGCTCGCGCACAACCTCGGACGGCCCTACGAGACGATCTTCGCCGAGTTCGAGGGCTCCTCCACGCTTCAGCCGATCACCACCCTGCCCCACGGCGGGACCGGCGACGTCAAGTACCACCATGGCGCGCAGGGCTCCTACCAGCTTCCGGGGGACGAGTCGATCATCGTCCGCCTGGAGTCCAACCCCTCGCATCTGGAGTTCGTGGCTCCCGTCGCCTCCGGCGCCACGCGCGCCGCGCAGACCACGCGCCAGGGTCCGCACGCCCACCAGGACACCAACGCGGCCATCCCGGTGATCCTGCACGGCGACGCCTCCTTCCCGGGCCAGGGCGTGGTCGCCGAGACGCTGAACCTGCAGGCGCTGGACGGCTACACGGTGGGCGGGACGATCCACATCATCCAGAACAACCAGGTCGGGTTCACCACCGATTCCGATGATGCCCGCTCGACCACCTGGGCCTCTGACCTGGCCAAGGGCTTCGACGTGCCCATCATCCACGTCAACGCCGATGATGTCGCGGCCTGCATCGCCGCCGTGCGCCTGGTCTTCGCCTTCCGCCAGGAGTTCGGTCACGACGTGCTCATCGACCTGATCGGATATCGGCGCTTCGGCCACAACGAGGCCGACGAGCCCGCCTACACCCAGCCCGAGATGTACCAGGCGATCAAGAAGCACCCGTCGGCACGTGAGCTGTTCGCCCGCCAGCTGATCGACCAGGAGATCGTTTCTGAGCAGGACTCCACCGAGATGACTGACGCGGTCTGGGCCGAGCTCTCAGACCAGCACCAGGCCCTCAAGGAGCGGATCGCCGCCGCCCAGGAGGTGGAGCACGCCACGGGCGAGTATCAGCTCGACCGCACGCCATCGCCCGAGGTCAGGACGGCGGTCGCGGCGGAGCGACTCAACGTCCTGGCCGAGGAGCTGCTCGCGGTTCCCGACGGCTTCAACGTCCATCCCAAGCTCGTCAAGCAGCTCGAGCAGCGCCGGGAGGCGATGGCCGATCCCAGCCAGCCCGCAATCGTCTGGGCGCACGCTGAGTCACTGGCCTTCGCTTCACTGCTGACCGAGGGCATTCCCATCCGGCTCACCGGGCAGGACACCGAGCGCGGCACCTTCAGCCAGCGGCATCTGGTCCTGCACGACCCCAAGACCGGTCAGGAGCATTGCGCCATGCAGCACCTGCCCGGCGCGCTGGCCCCGATGGAGCTTCACAACAGTCCCCTGTCAGAGATGGCCTGCGTGGGCTTTGAGTACGGCTACTCGCAGGAGGGTCCCGAGACGCTGGTGCTGTGGGAGGCGCAGTTCGGAGACTTCGTCAACAGCGCCCAGGTCATCATCGACCAGTTCATCGCCTCCGGCCTGGCCAAGTGGGGCCAGACTTCGCGCCTCACTCTGCTCCTGCCCCATGCCTACGAGGGCTCGGGCCCCGAGCACTCCTCAGCGCGCCTGGAGCGCTTTCTCCAGCTCGCCGCCGAGGGCAACATCCGGGTGGCCAACCCGACCACGCCCGCTCAGTACTTCCACCTCCTGCGCCGCCAGGCCCGGATCGCCAAGCAACGCCCGCTGGTCATCATGACCCCCAAGAGCCTGCTCCGCCTGCCGCTGGCCGCCAGCCGCGTTGACGAGCTGACCGCGGGCCGCTTCCAGCCCGTGCTCGCCGATCCCGAGGTCGACTCCGAGCGCGTCACCCGCCTGGCCCTGTGCACGGGCAAGGTCTATTACGACCTCATCGGTCATGAGTCGCGCGCCGCCAACCGGTCTGTGGCCATCGGGCGGGTGGAGCTCCTGTACCCGTTCCCGCAGGCCGAACTGATGAACCTGGTGGCCTCATACCCCAATCTGCGCGAGGTCGTCTGGGTTCAGGAGGAGCCGCGCAACATGGGAGCCCGCGCGTTCATGTCCCCGCGCCTGCTCCAGGTGCTGCCCGAGGAGCTTCAGTTCGGCTACATCGGCCGGCCCGAGCGCGCCGCCTCGGGGGAGGGCTATCCGATCGCTCACGCCACGGAGCAGAACCGGATCGTGTCCACCGCGCTGGACGTCAGCCAGTCGATCTCACAGTACCCGCCCACCCTCCCGGGCGAGCGATGAGCGGCGACGCTCGCCCCGCCGAGCCGCGTTTGGCAGGGTTGTGAACATCCGCCTGCACCGAGACGGCTCGCGCCGCGACAACTCCCGACGCCATCTGGTCCCCACCCTGGGGGTCAACGACATGGCCATCGATCTGGGCACTGCGAACACGCTGGTCTACGTGGGCGGCCGTGGGATTGTGGTTTCAGAGCCGTCGGTGGTGGCCTCCGACGTGGCCACCGGTGAGGTCCACGCTGTGGGGTCAGATGCGGAGCGAATGATCGGGCGCACCCCGGCCACGATCTCGGCCACCCGCCCCTTGCGCCACGGCGTGATTGCCGACTTTGAGGTCACCGAGGCCATGCTGCGCTACTTCATCCGGCGGGTTCTGGACCGGCGGATGGCCCATCCGCGACTGATCGTCTGTGCCCCTTCCGGAGTGACCGAGGTGGAAAAGCGCGCCGTGGAGGAAGCCTCACTGGCGGCCGGAGCACGACGCGTGCACCTGATCGAGGAGCCGATCGCGGCCGCCATCGGCGCCGGGGTGGCGATCGAGGAGCCCGTGGGGCGGATGGTCGTCGACGTGGGTGGTGGAACCAGTGAGATGGCGGTCATCTCCCTGGGCGGGATCGTGCTCTCACGCTCGGTCCGCGTCGGCGGCTATGAGATGGACGAGGCGATCGCGCACTACATCCGATCGGCCTATCAGCTGGCCATCGGCTCGCGCACGGCGGAGACGATCAAGATCAACCTCGCATCCGCGGTGCCGCTCAAGCCCGAGCGCACGCTCGAGGTCCGAGGCCGACACCTGGTCACAGGCCTACCCACGGCGATCCAGCTGCGCAGTGAGGAGGTCCGAGCGGCGATCTCCCTGCCTCTGCGCGAGATCCTGCGCGCGATCCGGGACACGCTGGAGCAGACCCCGCCCGAACTGGCCAGTGACATCGCCCGGGACGGAATTCTCCTCGCCGGGGGTGGCACCCTGGTCCAGGGCTTCGACGAATTGGTGGCCCAGGAGACCGGGATGCCGGTGGTGCGAGCCGAGTCGCCGCTGACCTGTGTTGCCGTGGGCTCAGGCCAGGCGCTGGCGCATCTCGACCAGCTCGCCGTCGCCCGCCACCCCCGCCGCGTGGCGACCACGCCGGATTGGCGCACCGCCCAGCCCTGAGC
>JALYZQ010000072.1 GCA_030948805.1 Actinomycetota bacterium
GCCTGGTAGCGCGCACCGTTCGGGTCGGTGAGGTCCCCGGTTCAAATCCGGGCGCCCCGATAACCCTGGCGCCGCTAGGGCTTGCGGCCTGCGTTGGATCCGGCCTTCTGCGCGCGCCGCTCGCTGCGCGGAGGACGCAGGGTGAGCGGGAGACCGCGGCTGCGGCGCAGGATCAAAAAGGCCACCGTGCCCCACATGGCCGGGATCCACAAGGCGATCGCGTGGTAGACGACTATGGCCGCCGCGGACGTGGTGGCCGAGGCGCCGTAGACGACGAGCACAGCGACCAGGCTCCCGTCGAGCACCCCGATGTTGCCGGGAACCGGAATCACATTCGACAGGTAGCCGATCTGGTAGGCCAGTACCAGCGGGGCCAGCGGCGGTACGTCTCCCGTGGCGGCAAAGCAGGCCGCCAGCACGCCGATATCGCACCACAGAAAGGCGAAGGCGCCCAGCGTGCGCCAGTCGGGCTGAAGGATGACGCGCTGGGTGAGGCGGATCGTGGCTGCCGTCTCGGTCAAAAGGGTCCGCACCCGGCCGGGTGAGCGCCCCGATGCCAGCCGCTCACTGAACCGCGGCAGGAGGAGAAAGAAGATCAGCGTTACCGTCCCCAGGGCGGCCGGGCCCAGACTGAGCAGCGGATCGCTCGGTCCCGGCAGCCCCGCGAACAGCCCCAGACCGGCGATGATCAGAGTGATCACGTTGACGGCGCTGGTCAACAGGAACAGGACAGCCGAACGCTCGGCGATGCGAATCGGATCTCCGCCGCGATCGACCAGCAGCCACGCTCCGACGGCTATGCTGCCCGCCCCGCCCAGTGACACCGCCGCGCCGAAGGCCAGCTCGCTGAGGGCAACCCGGGCCCCGAAACGGATCGGGGCACGATCGAAGACCTCGAGAAAGACGACCACGTACCCCAGGCAGGAGAGGATCTCCAGCCCAACCGCCGCGGCCAGCCATCCGCCGCTCATCTCGCCCACCGCGTCGGCCACTCCGTGCAGGCCCGGGACCGCGAACAACAGCCCGGCGACCATGGCTACCAGGATGGCCAGTGAGATCAGTCCCCGCCACAGGCTCCGGCCGGGCTCCTCCAGCTGGCCTGCCTTCGATCTCAGGCCCAAGCCCGGATCCTCGACTGCGGTCGCACCCTGTGGACCCGACCCAGGCTCCTCACCGTGCGAACGATCGCGGTGGCCGCCATGGTTGACTATTCAAGCAGTGACCGTAGTCGAGCTTCCCGGCCGGGACGTGACCGGCATCCGCGCCGCCAACCCCGGCCCGTTCACGCTCAGCGGGACGAACTCCTGGGTCGTGGCTCACGACCCCGCGTGGGTGGTCGATCCCGGTCCCGCGCGACCGGATCACCTGGAGGCACTGAGCGCCGAGGCGGTCCGCCGTGGTGGCCTGGCCGGCATAGCGCTGACCCATGACCACCCCGATCACGCGGAGGCCGTGCCCGAGCTTCGGCGACGCTTTCCCGAGGCCAAGCTGGCCGCTGCCCGGGGCCCAGCCGACATGCGCCTAGAAGATGGCCTTCGCGTGGGACCGTTTCAGGCTGTGTTCACGCCGGGCCACGCGCCGGATCACTTCGCCTTTGTGGCCGGCTCGGTGGGCTTCAGCGGTGACGCGGTGCTCGGGGAGGGCAGCGTGTTCATCGCCCCCGACCCCGGCGCACTGGCTGGCTACCTGGAGGGGCTGGCCCGACTGCGCGGCCAGGGCTTGGAGCTGCTCTGCCCCGGACACGGGCCGCCGGTGGAGGACCCGGCGGCCAAGATCGACGACTACATCGCCCACCGGCTGAACCGCGAACGGCGGCTCCTAGGCGCGCTGGAGCGCGGTGCGCGGTCGACCGAGGATCTGCTGGACGCGGCCTGGGCTGACGTGCCCGCGCATCTGCGCGCCGCCGCGACGGTCACGCTGGCCAGCCACCTGGACAAGCTGGCCGACGAGGGGCGACTCCCGGACGGCGTTCAACGTCCGCCACCGCTGCGCCTGAGCCAGCCCGCCGCCCCGGGCTAGCGTTTCGTCAGGGGGCGCGCCAGATGGCCGTTGCCGGCGGCCAGCCGGCGCCGCGCGAGCTGTAAAGCTGCCGCCAGCGGCGTGATCCCATCGCCATCGGCCTGGGCGAAGATCGCCTGCAGCGTGGTGGCGATCGAGCCCACGCGCCGGCGAGCGACGGCGGCGTCATAGCCGCCCAGCTCCTCGGCGATGTTGATCAGGCCGCCCGCGTTGACCACGAAATCTGGCACCCAGAGGATCTCCCGGGCTTGGAGCAGGTCGGCGATCTGGTCATCGGCCAGCTGATTGTTGGCCGCTCCGGCCACCACCCGGCAGCGCAAGCGCGGGACCACCTCGTGATCGAGAAAGCCGCCCAGCGCGCACGGGACGAGCACGTCGACATCGGCCAGCAGAGCCTGCTCGGGATCGAGCCAGCGCGCCCCCAGGGCCTGGGCCAGCGGGCGCTTGCCCTGGTCGACGTCGGCCACCACCAGGCTGGCTCCGGCGCGTGCGCAGCGCTTGGCCACTCGGGAGCCAACGTGACCCAGCCCGATGACCGCGATTCTCAGGCCCTCCAATGCGCGAGAGGCAAAGGCCCGCTGGCACGCGGTGTGGATCGCGACTTCGACGCCCAACGCGGTTGCTGAACTGGGGTCACCTGAGCCGCCTCGGCTGCGGGCCAGGCCGGCCACGTGGCGGGTGGCCTGGACCATCACGCTCATGTCGCGACTCGAGGTGCCGACGTCCTCGGCCGTGATGTAGCGCCCCCCGAGCGCCTCGACGGTGTCGGCGAAGTCCAGCAGCGCGCTGCGGCGCCGCTCGGAGGTCAAGCGTCCATCGGCCGGCGCCATGATCACGCCCTTGCCCCCACCTAGGGGAAGGTCGGCCACCGCGGCCTTGAGAGTCATGGCCCGCGACAGGCGCATAGCGTCACGCAAGGCGGCCCGGGAGTCGCTGTAGGACCACATGCGGCACCCGCCCAGCGACGGTCCGCGGATCGTGGAGTGCACGGCCACGATCGTGTACAGGCCGGAGCGTCGTCCGCGCCGGACGTAGAGCTCCTCGTGGTCGAGTTTCTCCAGGTAGCGGTCTACGGTCCTGACAGCCTGTCCACGACGTACCGGTGACGTACGCGTCGCTTGGCCACGAAGCTGACGACCTTCCCGGCTCTCGATGAGGTCGTGGTCTTACCGACCGAGGTGCTGCTCGACCTCGTGCCCGCGGC
>JALYZQ010000080.1 GCA_030948805.1 Actinomycetota bacterium
GATAGACGCTGGGGTACTTCATGGTCAGCTTGGAGCCCAGGTTGCAGTCGACCCACTCCACGGTGGCGTCCTCCTGCGCCACAGCGCGCTTGGTGACCAGGTTGAACACGTTGGTCGACCAGTTCTGGACCGTCGTGTAACGGATCCGGGCGCCGGGCTTGGCGATCAGCTCGACGACGGCCGAGTGCAGGCTCGAGGACGAGTAGGTCGGGGCCGTGCAGCCCTCCACGTAGTGCACATAGGAACCCTCGTCGGCGATGATCAGCGTGCGCTCGAACTGCCCCATCGATTCGGTGTTGATGCGGAAGTAGGCCTGCAGCGGCATCTCCACGTGCACCCCCGGGGGCACGTAGACGAATGAGCCGCCTGACCACACCGAGCTGTTGAGCGAGGCCAGCTTGTTGTCGTTGGGCGGGATGATGGTGGCGAAGTACTCGCGCACCAGATCCTCGTGCTCGCGCAGCGCGGTGTCCATGTCGGTGAAGATGACGCCCTGCTTCTCGAGCTCGGCGTTGACCTGGTGGTAGACCACCTCGGACTCATACTGAGCCCCTACACCGGACAGGAACTTGCGCTCGGCCTCGGGGATGCCCAAGCGATCGAAGGTCTTCTTGACGTCCGCGGGCACGTCGTCCCAGGAGCGCTCCGAGCGCTCGGAAGCGCGCACGAAGTAATGGATGTCGTCGAAGTCGACCTCGGCCAGCAGCGGCGAGCCCCAGGTCGGCATCGGGCGGGCCAGGAAGTGATCCAGCGCCTTGAGGCGGAAGTCGCGCATCCACTGGGGCTCTGACTTGAACTCCGAGATCTTGGCCACCAGCTCGGCGGTCAGGCCCTTGGGCGCCTTGTAGAGATAGTTCTCGGCGTCGTGGAAGCCGTAGCGCTCGGTGTAGTCGGCGTTGATGCCCCGCAGCCGCTCGTTGTCGGTGAGGGCCGGGGTCTCTGTGGTCACGGTGTCGGGAGTAGCCATGAGTACTTACTCCACCTCCAGCTTGATCGTGTCGCCCTCGATGATCACGGGGAAGGTATCCACCGGAACATAGGCGGGCAGGGTCTTGGGCTTGCCGGTCGCCAGTTCAAACACCGAGCCGTGGCGGGGACATTCAACGGTGCAGGTGGCCTCGTCGAACTCCCCTTCGGCCAGCGGGCCGTCGTCGTGTGAGCAGCGGTCCTCGATCGCGTACAGGGTGCCGGCGCAGTTGAACACGCCGATCTCCAGCTCCTCGAACTCGACCAGCTTGCGTTCGCCGGGAGCGAGCTCTGACAGGGCGCAGACATCGATGACTTGAGGCACTTGACTAAAACCTAGCGTGGGGATCGGATTTCCTATGGAGTCTAGCTGGCGCCGTCTCCCGGGGGCTAGGCCGCGGCGCCACTTTCGGGGGTCTCGGGCTCCCACGCCACCGCGTCGCCCAGCGACGCACTCTTGAGCACCTTGAGCGAGAGCAGGGCGCACTTCATCCGCTGGGCCGAGATATCGATCCCCAGCAGATCCAGGACGAAGCGCCGATCCAGGCCCATGAGCTCAGACACGGGCATGCCCTTGACCTCGTCGGAGGTCATCGAGGCCGCCGCCTGGGAGATCGCGCACCCGTGGCCCTCAAAGCGAACGCCATCAATGCGCCCATCCTCGGCGACGGCCAGCTTGACCGTGAGCTCGTCTCCGCACAGCGGGTTGAGATCGTGAAACTGCAGGTCGACGCGATCGAGCTCGGGGGACGGCGGACTCCAGTTGTGGGGCCGCTTGTAGTGCTCGAGGATGTTCTCGCGGTACAGATCGTCCATCGTCCCCGCTCACGTTAGCTAGAGCTGGAGAACCCGAGCCACGGTGCCCAGCCCGTCGACCAGGCGCTGAATGTCGGCAGAGCTGTTGTGGGCCGCAAACGACGCCCGCGTGGTCGCCGACACCCCGAGGCGGCGCATGAGCGGCTGGGTGCAGTGATGACCGGTGCGCACGCATACGCCCTCGCGACCCAGGATCTCCCCCACGTCATGGGGATGGGCGCCGTCCAGGACGAACGAGATCAGGGCGCCACGCTCGGCCGCCTCCCCCGGGCCGTGGATGTGCAGGCCGGGGACCTCGGCCAGCCGGGTCAAGGTCTCGGCGACCAGCCCCGCTTCGTGGGCTCGGATCTGCTCGATGCCCAGCGCCGTGATCCAGTCCACGGCCGCGCCCAGGCCGATGGCCTCGGCGACCTGCGAGGTCCCGGCTTCGAACTTGTGAGGCAGATCGGTCCAGGTCGACTCGGTATCCCCGACCGTGCGGATCATGTGGCCGCCGCCGATGAAGGGCGGCATCCGCTCCAGCAGCTCGCGTCGTCCGTGCAGGACTCCGATGCCCGTGGGACCGTAGGCCTTGTGCCCGGTCCAGGCGTAGAAATCGGCGTCGATGGCCCGCAGGTCGACCGGCACCTGGGGCACGGCCTGGCTGCCGTCGACCAGCACCGTGGTCCCGGCCTGGTGGGCGCGGGAGACAATCGCCGCGACATCGTTGATCGTGCCCAGGACGTTGGAGATGTGGGCCACGGCCAGGAGCTTGGGGCCGCGAGCCAGCAGCCTCTCCAGCTGCTCGGGATCCAGCCGCCCATCCTCCAGCAGGCCGACGTAGGCCAGTTCGGCCCCCCGGTCAGCGGCCAATAGCTGCCAGGGCACGATGTTGGAGTGGTGCTCCATCTCGGTGAGCACGATCAGGTCACCGGCGCCGACGTTCTGGCGACCCCACGTGTAGGCGACCAGGTTTATGGCCGCGGTGGCGTTGGCGGTGAAGATCGTCTCCTCGATGGTGCTGTGCAGCCAGGCGGCGATGCGCTGGCGCGCGCCCTCAAACAGCTCGGTGGCCTCCACGGCCAGCGGGTAGACGCCGCGATGCACCGAAGCCCGGGACTCGGTGTAGTACGCCGTCATCGCATCGATCACCGGCTGCGGCGTCTGGGAGGTGGCCGCGGAATCCAGGTAGCTGATCGGACGGCCGTCGAACTGACGCCGCAGGACGGGAAAGTCCTCGGCGACGTCGGGCAGGGTGCTCTCGAGGGTGCTCACTGGTCCTTGCACCAAACGATCAGACCGCGGCTTCCTCGAGCTCGTCGGTGATCCAGCCGTAGCCCTTGGCCTCCAGCTCGGTGACCAGCTCCGGGCCGCCCTCACGGACGATGCGGCCCCTGTACATCACGTGCACGTGGCTGGGCTGGACGAGGTGCAGGATGCGCTGATAGTGGGTGATGATGAGCACGCCGAGGTCGGGGCCGGCGACCGAGTTGACCCCGTTGGCCACCACCCGCAGAGCGTCGATGTCCAGACCCGAGTCGGTCTCATCGAGGATCGCCAGCTCGGGCGTCTGCAGCGCCAGCTGCAGGATCTCCATGCGCTTCTTCTCTCCACCGGAGAAGCCGTCGTTGAGGTAGCGGCTGGAGAACTCCCGGGGCACGTTGGTCAGCTTCATCGCCGCCTCCACCGACTCACGGAACTCCCGCAGGGGGATCGGCTCCTGGCCGCGGGCGTCGCGGTGGGCGTTGAGGACGGTGCGCAGGTACTTGGTCACCGTCACCCCGGGCACCGAGACCGGATACTGGAAAGCCATGAACAGGCCCATCCGGGCCCGCTCGTCGGTGGCAACCTCGGTGATGTCCTCGCCGCCCCAGATGATCTGTCCGTCGGTCACCTCGAGGCCGGGATGACCCATGATCGCGTTGGCCAGGGTGGACTTACCCGAGCCGTTGGGGCCCATCAGGGCGTGGATCTGTCCCGCGCCGACGGTCAGCTCAAGTCCGCGCAGGATCTCTTTGTCCCCAGCGCGGACGTGGAGGTTCTTGATCTCTAGGTCGGGCATGCTCAGACTTCCTTGGTCTAGGCGGCGGGGACGGACGCGACAGCGGTCTCTGTCGCTGGGTCCAGGCGCGCGGGTCGGGACTCCTGGCGGCCGGAGAACTCCACCAGCTCAGCCAGCGTGGTCGTCTGCAGCGAGCGGACGATGCCTCCCTGGACACGAGTCCACAGCAGCTTGGTCGCGCAGCCACGACCCGCGTCAGGCTGATGCGAGCACAGGACGCGCTCGGTGTGTTCATGCACGAAGCACTCCATGGGGGCGATCGAGCCCTCCAGGGCCTGCACGACCTCATCCATGGGGATCTCCTGCGCGGGGCGCGAGAGCCAGTAGCCGCCGTGGGCGCCACGCGCGCTCATGACCAGCCCGGCCTTGCGCAACCTGGCCACCACCTGCTCCAGGTAGGCCAGCGGCAGACCCTCCGCGTCGGCGATCGCCTTCAGGCTGGTGGGATGCGCGGGCGATTGGCGGCCCAGCTCGATCATCAGCCGGACGCCGTACTCAGCCTTGGAGGAGAAGATCACCGGCTAAATCCTACCACCGCGGTCGGTTTATTCACCGGGGCGCGGTGTAGGGTCCGGTCATGAGCGAAGGGGCCTTGGCCAGCGCGGAGCAGGTGGCCGAGGCGGCGCGGGCCGCGCGGGCGGTGGGGCGGTTCGGGATCGACACCGAGTTCATGTCCGAGGGGCGCTATCGAGCTCTGCTGTGCCTGGTCCAGGTCTCAGTCGACAATCCTGAGCCGGGGCGCCCGCCGCTCATTTACCTAATCGACGGACTGGACGAAACCGAGGTCGGTCCCCTCGCCGAGCTGCTCGCCGACCCCGCAGTGGAGATCATCCTGCACGCCGGTCGCCAGGACGTGGCCATCCTGCGGCGGGCGTGGCAGACCGAGCTGCACAACATCTTCGACACCCAGATCGCGGCCGGCTTCGCCGGGGCCAGCGCCCAGTCCGGCTACGGCAATCTGCTCGGCGCGATGCTCGGCCGGCGGGTCGGCAAGACCGCCAGCTACACGCGCTGGGACGCCCGGCCGCTGACCGCCGAGCAGCTGGCCTACGCGGCCGAGGACGTGGCCCATCTGCTGGAGCTGGCCGATGAGATCCAGGGGCGCCTGACGGCCAGCGACCGGCTGGAGTGGGCCCGTGAGGAGTGCCGCCGGCTGGAAGGGACGACCGACGCGCGCGACCCTGAGACGGCCTGGGAGCGCCTGCCCCGAGTGGGCCAGCTGGATCCCCGCTCCCGGGCCGTGGCGCGGGAGCTGGCCGCCTGGCGCGAGCGCACCGCCGCGCGGGCCGACCGACCCTTGGGCTCCATCCTGGCCGATGCGCCCCTGGTCGAGCTGGCCAAGCGCCACCCCTCCAACACGGCCGGACTGGAGCAGATCCGCGGCCTGCACCCCCCGGTCGTCAAGCGCCGCGGCGCCGAGATCCTGGAAGCCATCGCGCGCGGACGGCAAGCCGAGCCGATCGTCCGCGACGAAGCCCGGGCGCGCACCGAGGCCTCAGATGCCCCCCTCATCGCCCTGGCCGAGTCGCTGCTGCGCGCCCGCGCGCTGGAGGTCGGCCTGGCCTATGAGCTGATCGCCTCGCGGGCTGAGCTGGAGCTGATCGTCGGCGCCGCGCGGCGGGGCGAGTCCGAGCCCGAAGTGCGCACCCTCAGCGGCTGGCGCCGGGAGCTGGTCGGCGGGGAGCTGCGCGAGCTGCTAGCCGGGCAGAGCTGCCTTGCCGTCGGACCCGATCGCCGCGTGCGCCTGGGCACGCACGGCTAGCGTCCCCGCGCCGCGCCTTCCCGCGCGCGGCGCTCTTGACCTCACGACGACCCGGGCTCGAGCATCAGCGACAGCGCCGCGATCCGGTCGAACATCGCGGCCGACAGCCCGCGCTGGATCCGCCGTGAGCGCCGCACCCAGCCCAGGTCGACGTCCTTGAGATCAAGCGCCGCCGTGGCGTAGATCAGACGGAGCTTGTGCCCCGGAGACTCGGCGGCGTGCTCATCGCCGGTGTCGGCATTGGCCAGCCCCCAGCCGAGCGCCATCAGGTGGCGGCGCTCTGTGCCGAGCAGATCCTCGGAGCTGTGGTAACCGGGACCTGACACGACCAGCTGCACCGCGCAGTAGGCGTTGGCCCCCCGATCACACCGGGTGACGTGGGCCAGCACGCGGCTTCCCGGGGGCAGCGGCACTCCCGCCAGAGTGGGACTGCGGCTCGGGGCGGCGGATCCACATCCGCTGAGCGCCAGTGCGACGAGAACGGCGAGAAACAGGTCTGGGGCCGCGCGGGGGCTCATGGTGACGCTCTGAATCTACCCGGCGTCCCAACCCGACAAGACAGTCGTGATGGCCTCGCGGTCCAGCCCAGCGCCCAGGCAACACAGCAGCGCCATTCGCGCGGCGACCGCCGACAGAAACGGCACGCACACGGCGCCGCTGGCTCGCAGGTCGGGCTCAGCGCCGTCAAAGCCGTAGGTGTGAAACAACATCGAAGACCGCTCAGGGCGGCAGGTCAGGAGCACCGGGCGATCGGCGGCAATCTCTGGCAGCGCCTGCGCCATCCCGGGCGGTAGATGCCCGGCGCCGAGCGCGACCACGACCAGGCCATCGTGCGTCTGTCCCGCCGCCCGCAAGTGCTCGCCGTCGTCACCCAACGCGGCGGTGACTATCGCCACCCGGTGCTCGAGGGAGCTCGGCCGCAGCGGTGGGGCGTCCCTCAGCGGGCGGGCGGCCAGCCAGATCCGACCCTCGACGACCCGGCCCAGCGGCCCGGTCACCGGGGAGCCGAAGGCCGCCGGGCCGGTGCTGTCGACCTTGCGCACGCTCATCGCCGCGTGGACCTCGCCGCCGAACACCACCACCGTGCCCAGGCCATCGGCTCGCTCAGAGCCGGCCACGGCCACCGCGTCGAGCAGGTTGGCCGGACCATCGGCGCCGGGACGGCTGGCCGGCCGGTTGGCGCCGGTGAGGACGATCGGCGCCGCGGCACCGTGCAGCAGCGCACACAGGACGGCCAGCTCCTCCAGCGTGTCGGTACCAGTGGTGATGACTACGCCCTCCCCGCCGTCGGCGGCCGCACACGCGGCCCGGGCCAGCTCCAGAGCTTGACCGAGAGCGATCTGGGGGCCGGGCAGCCCAAGCAGGCTCTCGGCCCGCAGGCGCGGCACCGCCTCCAGCTCCCCGATCTCCCGGACCAGCTGCGCCGCGTCCAGCGTGGGCACGGCCCGCTCGCCGCTCATGGCGATCGTGCCGCCGGCGGCGAGGAGCCGCACGGGTCTGGTCAGAATTCGGAGCGCGTCGCGCATGCGGCTGGGGCGAGACTAATGTCTCGGAGGGGCACCGGCGTCGCCGACGGCAGTTGGTTTTCCTACTCTGTACTTACATGGCCACTGTCGACGAGCTTCTCCGTGATCCCGAGCTGCTGGGCACCGAGTGGGATCTGGAGCCGTTGGTCGACGGCCGGTCCGCTCCCGGCGCCGAGCAACTGCTAGAGCAGGCCCTGGCCCGCGCGCAGAGCTTCGCCGGCACCTACACGGGGCGTCTGAGTGAGCTGGACTCGCCCGGCCTGGCCGAGGCGATGCATGAGCTGGCCGCTATCAACGAGCTCGTCGGCCGGGCGGGCTCCTACGCCTCGCTGCGCTTCTCCACCGACACCGCAGACCCTCCGCGCGGGGCTCTGCTGCAGCACGTTCAGGAGTGCGCCACCCAGATCGAGACCACGCTGCTGTTCTTCGAGCTGGAGTGGGCCGCGCTGCCCGACACCGACGTCGAGGGTCTGCTGGCCGACGAGTCACTGGGCTTCTGTGACCACTACCTGCGCAGCGCGCGGCGCTACCGGCCCCACCTGCTGACCGAGCCCGAGGAGAAGATCCTGGCCGAGAAGGCGATCGCCAGCTCGAGCGCGTGGAGCCGGCTGTTCGGCGACCAACTGTCGGCCCTCCGCGTCCAATCCGAGGACGACGAGGAGATTTCCCTGGACGTGGCGCTGAGCCATCTGCAATCGCCCGACCGCGAGCTGCGCCGGCGCACCGCCGAGGCCGTATCCGAAGCCCTGGCTCCGGGCTTGCGCACCCGGGCTTTCATCTACAACACGCTGCTGCATGACAAGGCCGTGGATGACCGGCTGCGCCACTACGGGCATTGGCTGGCCAGCCGAAACCTGGCCAACGAGGCCTCCGACGAGTCAGTCATGGCCCTGATTCAAGCTGTTCGCGGGCGCTTTGACATCCCGCAGCGCTGGTATGCGCTCAAGGCCCGGCTGCTGGGCGTCGAGCGCATCGCCGACTATGACCGCGGCGCGCCGGTGCTGGCCCAGGACGTCACCTTCTCCTTTGGCGATGCCCGAGACCTGGTCCTCGACACCTACGACGCCTTCTCATTTCAGGCCGGGGAGATCACGCGCCGCTTCTTTGACGAGCGCTGGATCGATGCTCCCGTACGACCCCATAAGCGCGGGGGCGCCTTCTGCTCCTACACCGTCCCCAGCGTGCACCCCTACGTGCTGCTGAACTTCACCGCCCGGCGCCGGGATGTGCTGACCATGGCCCATGAGCTGGGGCACGGGCTGCACGCGGCCCTGGCCCAGCCCCAAGGGGTCTTTCACCAGGGCACCCCGTTGACGCTGGCCGAGACCGCGTCGGTGTTCGGCGAGTCACTGGTCTTCGGGCGCCTGCTTCAGGCCACCGGCGATGATCAGAGCCGTCTCGGCCTGCTGGCCGAGCGCCTGGACGGCGCCGTGGCCACGGTGTTTCGTCAGATGGCCATGAACCGCTTTGAGCACCTGGTCCACACTCGCCGCCACAGCGAAGGTGAGCTGTCGGTGCAGCGCATCAACGAGTCCTGGGTCGAGTCCCAGCGAGAGCTGTTCGGAGACTCGGTCGAGATCACCGACGGCTATCACAGCTGGTGGTCCTACATCCCGCACTTCATCAACAGCCCGGGCTACGTCTACGCCTACGCCTACGGGTTGCTGCTGGCCACCTCGGTCTATGGCCGCTACGTGGAGGAGGGGCCGTCCTTTGCCCCCCGCTACCTAGAGCTGCTGGCCTCCGGTGGCTCGCGCAGCCCTGAGCAGCTGGCCGATATGGTCGGCATCGACCTCGCCGACCCGGGCTTCTGGGACTCGGGCCTGGGGCTGATCGACGAGCTGCTCAGCCAGGCCGAGGCCCTGGCCCCCAAGCCCTGACTTCGGTCAGTGCCGGGCGCGGCGGGTTTGGGAGCGCTCTTGCTGGCGCACGACGACGTTGGCAATCAGCTTGAGCACCTGCTCGATTCCCGTCGCCTTGGCCTCGCCCCGGGCGAAGGCCTGCTCCCAGTCGGCGATGTGCCCCTTGGTGGCCAGCTCATTGAACCGGGCCCGCGGGATCTCCAGGTGCACCTTGGCGTCGGCGGCTATGTCCTTGGTCACCTGGGGGCCGGGCAGCTGCACGCGGTAAAGCTGGGTGTCTCCGCGGCCGCGCAGCTCCAGGCCGGCGACCAGCTTCAGCGGCTGCAGTGCCGGCACCTCTTCGAGGAAGCGGTTGACCGCCGTCTCGATCAGGGACTTGGTGTCGGCGGGGGAGGACAGAGCTCCGAGTCTATGCGCTGCTTGACATGCCGACCAATGCGGAGGACGATCGAGGCAGGCGACCGGAGGGAGTAGGGATGAGCAGGATGATGGCGGATTGCCGCCGCTTCCCCAGTGAGAGCAACTGCTCGCTGGTGATCATCGGCGAGGAGGAAGAGGTGGCCCGGGCCGCATCGGAGCATGCGATCTCGGCCCACGGCCACGCGGACACGCCGCAGCTGCACGAGGACGTCCACAAGTTCCTCGAGCCGGCGGAGGACTACTCCGCCGACCCGCGGCCCCAGGAGCAGATGCCGGCGTAGCCCACTTGACGTCTGGGGGCGTGGCCGAGCCCGCGCCCCCGGGTGTCAGATCTTGTGGCGCTGAAGCAGCTTGCGCCCGATGACCATGCGCTGGATCTCAGACGTGACCTCGCCGATCAGCAGCAGCGGGGCATCGCGGTACAGGCGCTCGATCTCATACTCCTTGGAGTAGCCGTAGCCCCCGTGGATGCGGAAGCTCTCCTCGACGCAGAAGCGCCCGGCCTCCGAGGCAAACAGCTTGGCCATCCCAGCCTCGATGTCACTGCGCTCGCCGGCGTCCTTCAGGCGGGCGGCGCGCTGGGTGAGCAGCCGGGCGGCATCGACCTGGGTGGCCATATCGGCGAGCTTGAACTGGATCGCCTGATGCTGGGCGATCGGCTTGCCAAACGCCTTTCGCTCCTGGGAGTAGCGCAGTGCCAGCTCCAGCGCGCGCTGGGCGATGCCCACCCCCCGGGCGGCGACGTTGACCCGGCCGAGCTCCAGCGCGTCCATCATCTGGGTAAAGCCCTTGCCCAGGCCGGCCTCCTCGCCGCCGAGGATGCTGTCGGGCGAGCGCTTGTAGCCGTCGAAGACCAGCTCAGTTGACTCCACGCCCTTGTAGCCGAGCTTCTTGATCTTGGGCGGGACGTTGAAGCCCTTGTACTCGCCGGTGTTCTCCGACTGGCCGGGCTCCTTCTCGCAGATGAAGCAGGTCATGCCCTTGTACCTGGGCTCGGCGCTGGGGTCGGTCTTGACCAGCGTGAAGACCAGCGTGCTGAGCAGGCCGTTGGTGACCCACATCTTGGCCCCGTTGATCTCATAGTCGCCATCGTCGAGCTTCTTGGCGCTGGTCTTGATGGCCTGGACGTCAGAGCCGCACTCGGGCTCAGACAGGCTGAAGGCGGCGCGGATCTCCCCGGAGGCCATCTTGGGCAGGTAACTCTGCTTCTGCTCCTCGGTGCCGAACTTCATCAGCAGGTAGGAGCCGATGAAGTGAGTGTTGACGATCCCCGAGATGCTGATCCAGCCCCGGCTGAGCTCCTCCACGATCATCGCGTAGGTCGTCAGGTCCAGGCCCATGCCCCCGTACTCCTCGGGGATCGTGACCCCGAACAGCCC
>JALYZQ010000097.1 GCA_030948805.1 Actinomycetota bacterium
GATCATGCCCTACCACCTGATGCTCGATCACGCCGGAGAAGCGAAGCTGGGCAAGCTGGAGATCGGCACCACACGACGCGGCATCGGGCCCTGCTACGCCGACAAGGCGGCCCGCCTGGGAATCCGCATGCAGGACCTCCTGGACGAGAAGATCCTGAAGAAGAAGATCATCGCGGCCCTGGAGCCCAAGCGACTCTCACTGCGCCCGTTCGCCAAGGCCCCGGCGCTGGACCTGCAGTCCATGACCGACGAGTACCTGACCTACGGCCATGTGCTGGAGCCGTTCATCGCCGATACCTCCCGGCTCGTCCTGGAGCGCCTGGACAGCGATCAGATGGTCGTCTTCGAAGGCGCCCAGGGCGCCTTGCTCGATATCGACCACGGCACGTATCCGTTCGTGACCTCGTCAAATCCGGTGGCCGGAGCGGCGTGCATCGGGGCTGGGGTCGGGCCCAAGGACATCGACGAGGTGTGGGGAGTGGCCAAGGCCTACGTGACCCGCGTGGGGGCGGGGCCGTTTCCCACCGAGCTGGACGGGGGACTGGCCGACGAGATGCGCGAGAAGGGCGGGGAGTACGGCACGACCACGGGACGCCCGCGGCGGGTCGGCTGGCTGGACCTGGTTGCGCTGCGCTACGCGGCGCGGCTGAACTCACTTACCGCGCTGGCCATCACCAAGCTCGATGTGCTTTCGGGCCTGGACCCGCTGTGCGTCTGTACTCGCTACCGCGGCGCCGAGGGGGCCGAGTTCGACTACTTCCCCTACCACCAGACCGTCCTGCATCACGCAGCCGGCGAGTACCAGGAGCTGTCCGGATTCGAGGGGGACCTGAGTGAGTGCCGGAGTGAGTCTGACCTGCCCGACGCGGCGCGTGATTATCTGCGCTTCGTGTCGGAGTTCGTGGGGGTGCCGATCGCCCTGGTCGGCGTCGGCCCCGCACGTGAGCAGGTGATCTGGATGTCGGGTGCCGCGCCCAGCGCAGTCCACGGCAACGGAGCCGGGCCGTCGTCGGTCACTGCCAGCGCTCGAGCAGATCCTCCTCGGAGACCTCCCGAACGACCCGCGCCGGCACCCCCATGACCACCGCGCGCGCAGGCACATCGCGGGTGACCACGGCACCCGCGGCCACGTAGGCCTCCTCGCCGATGACGACACCGGGCGTGAGCACCGCCCTCCCCCCGACGCGGCAGGCGCGCCGCAGCACCGGACCGGCGAGGCCGGCCCCGGGAACGTGACGGCCCATCGTGTCGTCGTTGGTGGTGTAGACCCCCGGGCCCAGGAAGACGTCGTCCTCCACCACCGCGCCGGCGGTCACGTAGACCCCGGTCTGGATCAGCACCCGCTCCCCGACCACGGAATCGAAGTCGACCGTGGAGCCACGGCCGACCACCGAGCCGGCCCCCACCGAGGCCCGCTCGCGTACCTGGGCCTGGTCACCGATGATGGCGCCCGTCGCGACACGGGCTCCGGCGTAGAGGATCGCGCCGCAGCACACCGTCACCCGGTCAGCGACCTGCAAGCCACGGTCGCCGGAACCGGCCGCACTGGACCCCGGGCGCAGGCGCGGGCGCTTGCCCAGCACCGCCCCTTCCTCCACCAGGCAATCGGCGCCCAGTTCGCTCCCGGAATGAACCACCGTTGCAGCGCCGATGCGCGATCGCGCACCGACCACTACTCCGGCGTAGAGCACGGCCCCCGGGGCGACACCCACGTCCACAGCCAGGACGGCCGCCGGATCCACCCAGGCGCCGTCAGCGACCACCGGCTGCGGCCTCCCGGCGCGAGCTGCGAAGCGACGCCTCGAGCGCCTCGAGCACCCGGACGACGCGCAAGCCGCTGGCTCCATCCGAGCGCGGCGCAGTGCCGGATCGAATGCACTGCACGAAGTGCTCACACTCAATCCGCAGGGGCTCGACGTTGGCGACCCGCGGAGAGAAGGTGTCACCGCTGCGTGTGATGTACTCGCCGTAGGACCGCGCGTCCTGGTCAAAGCCCTTGTCGTAGACGGTTAGCTTGCGCTCCAGCTCCATGTC
Source organism: Actinomycetota bacterium (assembly GCA_030948805.1). Taxonomy (GTDB): domain Bacteria; phylum Actinomycetota; class Thermoleophilia; order Solirubrobacterales; family Solirubrobacteraceae; genus Palsa-465. The sequence goes on from JALYZQ010000097.1 coordinate 2,035, forward strand.
GTCAAAGGTGGCCATCTGCCGGGAGCCCACCACCGTGAAGCGCCGTTCCTTGTGGGGATCGAGCCAGGAGAGGTGCAGGTGGGCAGCCAGGCCCGAGGCAAAGCGCAAGAAGCAGAAGACCACGTCCTCCACGCCGTCACGGACGTAGGCCTCGCCGTGGGCGACGATCTCGGTGGGCTCCTCGCCGGCCAGATACAGGACCACCGACACGTCATGGGCGCCGAGGCTCCAGAGCGCGTTCTCGTCGGCCCGCAACTTGCCCAGGTTCAGGCGATTGCCGTAGATGTAGTAGATCTGGCCCAGATCGCCGGAGTCAGTCAGGTCCTTGAGCTTCTGAACCCCGGGGTGGTACTCGAGCAGATGGCCGACCATCAGGATGCGCCCTGACTGCGCCGCGGCGGCCACGGCCCGCTGGGCATCGGCCACTGACAACGCCAGTGGCTTCTCGACGAAGCAGTGCTTTCCCGCGCGCAGCACCTCGCAGGCCAGATCGGCGTGAGTCGGGACCGGCGTGGCCAGGACGACGGCGTCGAGCTGCGGATCGGCGAGCAGGTCACCCAGGTCGGCGGTCAGGCGGGCCCCAGGAAAGGCCGCGCCCACCCGGGCCCGAGCCTGCTCAGAGGAATCACAACACCAAGCGAGCTCGCATCCGGGGACGGCGGCGAAGTTGCGCGCCAGATTGGGCCCCCAGTAGCCGAGGCCGGCGACGCCGACACGCAGCGGGGCAGCGTTCATGGACCGAGCAGTCTAAGCGCGTCCACGACGCGTTCGCCGGCTCGACCGTCGCCGTACAGCGGCGGCCGCGTCCCCGGTGGCTCGGCCTCCAGCGCCGCTCGCGCCGCGCCCGCGTCGAGATCGACGAGCACGTTCCAGCCCTGGTCCACCGTCTCAGTCCACTCGGTGTTCGGACGCATGGTCAGGCACCGCACGCCGGCCAGGTAGGCCTCCTTCTGCAGTCCGCCGGAGTCAGTCAGGACAGCCCCGGCATGGCAGAGCAGGACCGTGAGCTCGAAATAGCCCAGCGGTGGCTCGAGGTGAACCCCGGGAGCCTCACGCAGGGATTCCAGCAGTCCCGCCGCGCGCAGGCGGCCCTCGGTGCGCGGGTGCAGGGGCAGAACGACGGGCATGGGCAGCGAGCACAGCAGCTCGACCAGAGCCCGCAGGCGCTGCGGTGGATCGACATTGCCGGCCCGGTGCGCCGTGGCCAGGACGTAGGCGCCCGGCCGGAGGCCGCGGGCCGTGACCAGATCGGATCGCTCACGCGCGCGCGGCTGTACCGCTGCCGCCACGTCGACCATGACGTCGCCGACCAGCTCACTGCGCCCGACCGCTGACTCATGGCGCAGGTTGGCCATCGCCCCCTCGGTTGAGCACAGAAGGAGCGCGCTCAGATGGTCGACGAGGACGCGGTTGAGCTCCTCGGGCATGGTGCGGTCAAAGGAGCGCATGCCGGCCTCCACGTGAGCCACGGGAAGCCCCGCCTGCGCAGCGGCCAACGCGCCGGCCAGCGTCGAGCTGGTGTCGCCGTAGACGAGAACCGCATCGGAGCGCGATCGCTCCAGGACCGGCTCCAGCGCGGTCAGCATGCGCGCGGTCTGGGAGGTGGTGGTGCCCAGCGCCACCCCCAGCTCCTCATCGGGAGTCGGCAACCCCAGCTCGGCGAAGAAGACGGCCGAGAGCTGGTCGTCGAAATGCTGACCGGTGTGCACCAGCAGCTCCTCGTGGTCAGCGCGCAGCCGGGGCGAGACCGCGGCCGCCTTGATGAACTGGGGACGGTTGCCGATCACGGTGACGACCTTCAAGGGGGTTCACCAACCGCCCGGGGTCGACGCTCTAGCCGGCCAGCTCAGAGCGGATCCGGTCCTCGACGGCCACGGCCGCCCGCGTGGCGACATCGTGGTCGGGCGGGTAGGTGATGTCGTCCACCGCCACCACCGGCTGTACCTCACGCGTGGTCGAGGCCAGGAACACCGCGTCGGCGGCGAGCAGGCGCTCGAGCGGACAGCCCTGCTCTTCGGCCCGGGTGACCTCGATGACCAGGCCCCGTGTGATCGAGGCCAGGATGTGATCTTCGAGCGGGGGCGTGAGCAGTTGCTCACCCTCGACCCAGAAGACCGAGCTGGTCGGCGCCTCGAGCACTCGACCGTGCGGGGTGACGAGCAGGGCCTCGTCGTAGCCTTCCTCGCGGGCCAGCCGACCGGCCAGCATGTTGGCCGCGTAGGAGAGTGACTTGATCCCGTCGAGGATGCGAGTCGGCGCGAAGGTGACCGATTTCAGCCGTAGGCGCTCGGGGGTTTGAGGCAGCTGCTCGGTCAGCATCAGCCTCCGGCCCCCGCGGGTGATGATGACGCGGAGGAGGTCGTGATCGGGTCCGGAGCCGGCCTGAGCTACAAGCCGATAGGCGTCGGCCCGGATGGCCTCTAGGTCGATCGGTAGTCGCAGGTTGGCGCCCGAGCGCTCCAGACGGGCCATGTGCTGATCGAAGGCGAACAGCTCGCCGTCATATACGCGGATGACTTCGAAAGCGCCGTCACCACGAATCAACCCCTCGTCGGTGGCCGGAATCCGGGCTTCGGCGGCGCTGGTGATCTCGCCGTCCAGCGAAGCCAGTGAACTGGGGCCCGGACCGCTCACCGCGCGGAGACTACTTCGTCGGCGCGGGCCCACACTTCGGCCAGGCGAATGATCGTGGCCGCGGCCGCGGCCATGTCCTGGACCGATGCCCATTCACGCGGAGAGTGGAATTCATGGGCGCCGGTGAACAAGTTGGGGGTGGGCAGCCCCAACTCGCTCAGCCGCGAGCCATCGGTCCCGCCGCGAATCGGCGTGCGGACGGGCTCGATCCCCTCGGCTCGGATGGCTTGCTCGGCGGCGGCGATGATCTGCGGCGAGCCCTCGATGTAGGACCGCATGTTGCGGTACTGGCGATGCACGTCGACCTCGACCTCGGCCCGTGGCTCCTGGCGCAGCGCGTCGCGAACAATGCTCGCAAAGAGCTCCACGTGCTGCTCGAGCTTGTCCTCGTCGAAATCGCGGACTATGGCCCGAAGCCGCACCTCCGCGGTGCCGCCAGTGAGGGTGTAGGGATGGATGAAACCCTCGCGGTCAGACGTCGTCTCGGGGCTGAGACCGTCGGCCGGCAGCCGGCTGAGGATCCGTCCGGCGATCTTCAGCGCGTTGACCATCTTGCCCGTGGCCTGGCCCGGGTGCACGTCGATGCCGCGGATCGTCACCGTCAGCTCCAGGGCCGAGAACGTCTCGTCCTGGAGCTCACCCAGCTGCGACCCGTCCAGGGTGTAGGCGCAGGAGGCGCCAAAGCCATCGATGTCGAACAGCGTGGCCCCTTCGCCGATCTCTTCGTCAGGCGTGAAGGCGATCCGC
>JALYZQ010000135.1 GCA_030948805.1 Actinomycetota bacterium
ACCGCGGCACTGCTGGCGTTGGCGCCGGTCATCTCCTACGCCAGCATGTTGACTCGGCGTTCGGACTCGAGCCTCTCGATCCGCACCGTCGAGTGGTTGCGCGACAACGGTGCCCGGGGCCTGGTCAACAAGGTCGAGAACTTCTATTACACGCTCAACGCCCCGGCCACCGGGGGGCCGGCCCTCAAGGCTCTGCCCAAGCTGGCTGGGGGAGCCGCCGGCGGCGTCGCTCAGCATGCCGCGCATTACCGGCCGCCCAACATCCGCCCGGTGATCCATCCGACGCTGGCCGGCGAGGGCGCCTGGCACCGGACCTTCTCCGGGGCCCCGGCCTGGCCGCCGGTCCTGGTGACCAGCTTCCGGCCCGATCCCAACTATCCCCAGACCGTGGCCGGCGTAGCCTGGATCGACCACACGCGCACGTCCACGTGGCTCTATCCCGGCGTGACCGAACCGGCGGTGAAGATGGGTTCACGCGGGCCCGAGGAGGTGCCCCGCCAGATGCGCCGGCACCTGGTGGCCACGTTCAACAGTGGCTTCAAATTGGCCGACTCAGGCGGCGGCTTTGCCAGCGGCGGCCACACCTACGCGCCCCTCAAGGACGGCCTGGCCACGATCTTGCGCTACCGCAGCGGCGCCGTGGACGTCAGGGCCTGGTCGGGCGGCCCCGACGCAGCCTCCAACGTGATCTATGCCCGCCAGAACCTGCCTCTGATCATCAACAACGGTCGTCTGAATCCCAACCTGTCCGGCGGCCCGGAGTGGGGGGCCACGCTGGGCAACGCAGTCCTGGTCTGGCGCTCGGGAGTCGGCATCGACCGCCGGGGCAACCTGATCTACGCCGCGGCCAACAACATGACGGTGGGGTCGCTAGCCGCCGTGCTCAAGCGAGCCGGAGCCGTGCGGGCCATGGAGCTCGACATCAACACCTATTGGACCAGCCTGATCACCTACCGGCATCCGGGCGCAATCGGAGCGGCCAACCTGCTCACCGGCATGGACCGCTCGCCCCGGCGCTATCTGACGCCCGATGACCGAGACTTCTTCGGCGTCTACCTACGCTGAGCGGCGCTCCCGCGTCGCCCTGATCTGCTGCTGTCTCGCCCTGGCCGGCGCGGTGGCGGGATGCGGGGCGGCGGCTAGGGCGTCGCTTTCCTCCCGCGCGCACCCGGCGAGCAGAACCCCGACGCGCTACGCGGTGTCAGAGCGCGTGCTGCACTTCGTCGACCACAGCCGCACGATCAGGTATCCCGGTCGCCCGCGCCAGGCCCGGCCGTTGGTCACGGTGGTTCGCTACCCCGTGCACGCACGCGGTCCGTTCCCCCTGGTCGTCTTCGGCCACGGCTTCGCGGTCACGCCGGCCTATTACTTCCGCCTCTTGCGCTCTTGGGCCCAGGCTGGCTACGTGGTCGCCGCGCCGGTGTTCCCACTGGAGAACCAGCACGCCCCGGGGGGACCCAACGAGACTGACCTGGTCAACCAGCCACGGGACATGAGCTTTGTCATCACCCGCCTGCTCGCCGCCAGCGCCAGCGCCCGGGGACCGCTGAGCGGGCTGATCAGCCGGCACGAGATCGGGGTCAGCGGACAGTCAGATGGAGGTGAGACGGCGCTGGCGGTCGCCTATGACACCTACTACCGAGACCGTCGCGTGCGAGCGGCCGCGATCCTGTCGGGCGCCGTGCTCCCGGGGGCCGGGCAGTTCTATTTCCCCGCCGGCAGTCCCCCGCTGCTGGCCAGCCAGGGCACAGCCGACACGGTCAACCATCCTCACTTCACCTACGAGTTCTTCGCCGCCGCCCCGCGACCCAAGTACCTGCTCGAGTTGCTTGGAGCCCCGCATCTGCCGCCCTACACCGTGCAGCAGCCGCAGCTCTCGATCGTCGGACGGGTGACCACGGCCTTCTTTGATCGCTACCTCAAGAGCAGGCACGGCGCCCTCCGCCGGATGAGAAAGACCGGAAACGTGCGCCACGTAGCGAAGCTGATCGCGCGCCCATGACGGTGGAGCGGCCGGCGCCCCATGACGGTGGCGCGGTCGCCTCTAGTGGAGGCGACCGGTGGCCTGGGCGGTGAAGCCTGTCGGGGTCCGGGACGCGGCTACGCTCTGAACCGCGACGTGGGGATCTGAGAACACCCGGACCGTACCCAGGGCCCCAAGCGGCACTTGGGGAGCGACGATCAGCGCGCCGTTGTCGGGCTGGACGATGGCATCGACGGTGGCGGTGACCCCGAGCAGGGTCGCGGTTCCGCGCAGGGTCAGCCGCCCGGCGCCCGAAGCCACGGGCGTGACCGACTGAAGCACAGGGAGCGCCGTGCGCAGGTCGGCCTCGGTCACCTGCGCGCTGCCCGTCAGCTGCGAGCCTTGCTTGCGCAGCTGGACGCCGCGCAAGGTCAGCAGGCCGGTATCGAGCTCCGTGGCGCTCGCGCTCAGACTCCCGACGTCGGCGGACTGGTCAAGCAGAGAGGCCAGGTGACCGCTGGTCGAGCGGTAGCGCCCCAGGCGCACCTCCACGGTGTCGGCCTGATGCCATAGCAACTCGATCGCCGGGAAGGCGGAGACAGAGACCGACAGGACCTGGCCCGAGCGGGCCAGCCGATCATGCAGCCTCCGTGCGGCGATTCCCGGCAGCACGAGCTGGGCCACGACCAGCACCGCCAGCACCGCCAGCGGGATGCCGAAGGCGACTAACCGGCGCACGGCCGCGCCGGCTCGGTCACGGCGCGCCTGCTCATGCCAGCAGCGCGCGTGCCGCGGACACGCCCTGATCCATCAGCCGCCGGACATCGAGCGCCGGCTCACTCATGCGCCGGATCATCACCCCGTCGGCCAGGGCGAGCAGGAAGCAGGCCACGTCATCGGGCGCGGCGCGCAGCTCGAAGACCCCCGCGGCGCTGCCTGAGCGCAGAGCCTCAGCCAGCTGCTGGCGCAGGGCGCGGGACAGCTGGGCCAGCTCGCTGGCGATCTCCGCGTTGCGCTGGGCCAGGGTCAGCAGCTCGTAGAACATCACTACTTCGCTGGAGCCGTCGGCCATCAGGTCCTCGAAGCTGCGGACCAGTGCGTCGATCAAGTCATCGGCGCCGCGGGCTCCGGCGACGGCTTGGTGCAGCAGCTCACCGCGGACCTGGGACTCGCGCCGCACCACCTCTACGAGCAGCTTCTCCTTGGTCTGGAAGTGGTAGTGCAGCAATCCGCGTGACACACCGGCTTCACGGGCGACATGATCAAACGTCGAGCCGGCGATTCCGCGTGCCGCCACACTGGCTCGCATCGCCTCAACGATTCGCGTGGCCTTCTCACCCGGCAGCTCGCCGGCCGAAGAGCCAGGGCGTAGGGCGGCCTCCATGGGCGCGATTCTAGTTCGCGCCCCTTGACGCAGCGAAGGCGCCCCATTGAGGAGCGCCTCCGCGTCAAATCGGTTGGCCGGCTGTGCGGGTGCCTAGGCAGCGCTGACCGGAGCGGCCGGCGGCGTACTGGTGGTGCCCGCCGGCGGCGTGTACTGGAACTCCTCCTCGGCCCCGAACAGGGTGTCGAGGACCTTGGAGCGCAGGCTCTCATTGACCGCCAGCGCAATGCCGGCGCCCAGCACGAGCACGATCATCCGGCGGCCGAAGCCCCCGGCCTTGCGCTTGGCCTTGGCCTTCTTGGGCGACTCGGTGATGGCCATTGCGGCCTCACGGGCCGCCTCGGCAGCATCACGCACATCGGACTGGAACTTCTTGTCCTCGAGCACGGTCCGGTATGGAGCCTTGCCGTTGTTGAGCCGCTCATAGGCGCGCTTGGTCGAATCGATCGCCGTGCGCACGTTGTCACGCAGGCTGGCGTCCTCGATCAGGCGCTGGATGTACGGGTTGGCCTTGGTGATGTTCTGCAGGTCAGCGGCGGAGAACGGGACCGCCGCCTTGGCCTTGTTGGCCGACTTGCGGGCCTTGTTGGCCTGCTTACCGGCCTTCTTGCGCACGGATGGCATTTTTCTCCCTCGATGCTTTTGCGGGCGGACGAAAGTCAGGATACGCGATCTGCTCGGGCCATTCCGCCTTTTGACCTAGAGCTCGTAGACGTCGCCCTCTTGAGCCAGGTCAACCGGACCGCCGTAGGTCTGCACCGCCGCCTCTCGTGCCCAGTCGGGGTCCATCTCGTCTGAATAGTGGGTGAGGATCAACCGCCGGGCTGATGCCCGCCGTCCGTGCTCGCCGGCCTCACTCGGTGTCAGGTGGCCACGGCGCCCAGTCCGCTCCGGTCGCGGCAAGGTGGCCTCGATCAGTAGCAGCTGGGTGTCCTGCGCGAACTCGACCAGGTCCTCGTTGGGGCTGCAGTCGGCGCTGAAGGTGAAGCGAGAGCCGTTGCTGCTCAGCTCGACCGCGTAGGTAGTGGTGAAATGCGGCACCTCGCAGAAGCGAACCTGCATCGGTCCCAAGCTGAGGTCGCGCGGCGCGTCGTACTCGCGCAGTCCGAACGCCTTGTCGACCAGGTCGGGTTGCCCCCAGCAGCTGACGATGCGCCGGAACACCTCGGCCGCGCCCGGGGGCACGTGCAGCTGCGGACGGGCCGGCGTGTCGGTTCCCGGCCACCCAGCGACGGCCACCGGCTGCTGGCGCGGCGCGTAGCTCAGCGCGTAGCTGAAGGGGATCAGATCGAGGAAGTGATCGGCGTGCAGATGCGTGATCAGCACCGCGTCGACGTCTACGTAATCGCAGAACCGGCGCAGCTTGGAGAACACGCCGTTGCCGCAGTCCACGAGCAGGCGGAAGCCCTCCTGTTCGACGAGATATCCGCTGCAGGCCCCTGCCGCGTCTTGCCAGGACGGTGACTTGCCCAGCACCGTTATGCGCACTGCGCTCCTCTTCTCTTGGTGTGCCCCAGCCGTAGGAATCACGACGAAGGGCGACAGGTCTGACACTTTAGTCGTCGTGGCCAGCCAGTACATGCAGATTCCCCTGCTGAGCGTGAGCTCCTCGCCGTTTCAGAGCTCGGTGCTTGCGCTCGGCGCGCTGCTGGTCCTGGGCGCGCTGATCTCAGGGTGGGCGCGGCGCAGCTTCGTCTCGCTGGCCGCGGTGTTCGTGCTGGCCGGATTCGTGCTCGGCGACGGGGTGACGGGAGCGCTGCATTTTGACGCCCGCGGGTCGTTCGTCACCGAGCTGGCCACGGCGGCTCTGATCGTGATCCTGTTTCGCGACGGCTTGGAGGTGGAGGCCGAGATGCTCCAGTCGCACTGGCGCCTGCCTCTGCGCAAGCTCGTGCTGGCTATGCCCCTGACTGCGGGCATCGTGGCCGTGGCCACGCGATTGCTGACCGGACTCTCGTGGACTCAAAGCCTGCTGCTCGGCGCGCTGCTGGCCCCCACCGATCCGGTGCTCTCCTCATCGGTGGTCACCAATCCGCGCGTGCCCCGACTGGTGCGCCACTCCCTGAACCTGGAGTCGGGGCTCAACGACGGCCTCGCCCTCCCGGCCGTTCTCGTTCTGGCCGCCGCGCTGGGGGCCAGTGGAGACTTCGTGTGGTGGCAGTTCCTGCTCGAGAACATCGGCCTGGGCCTCGCCGTCGGGCTGGCCGTGGGGCTGGTGGCGGCGCGGCTCATGCCCGGCGGCGCGGGCGAAATCCCACCGCACCAAAAGGCGCTGTACGCGCTGGGAGTGGCCTGCGGCGCCTACGGTCTGGCCGTGCTCACCCCCCACGGCAACGGGCTGATCGCCGTCTACGTGGCCGCCATCAGCCTGGGCATCAGCCGCCCTGACCTGCGCCGGCATTTCGAGCGCGAGGCCGCCGACCTGGTCGAGCTCCTCAAGCTCGGGATCTTCGTGGTCTTCGGCTCGCTGCTCACGTTCTCGGGGCTGTTCGGATCCGGATGGGCCGCGGTCGGCGTGGTCGCGGTCACGCTGCTGGTCGCGCGTCCGGTGGCGGTGTTCGCGGCCCTGGCGGGAACCGCCACGGACACGGCCACCCGCGCCTTCATGTCGTGGTTCGGGCCCAAGGGCGTGGCCACGATGACCTTCTCGCTGCTCGTCCTGAGCGCCGGGGTGACGGGCGCCACAACGATCTTCAACCTGGCTGCCCTGACCGTGTTCTGCTCGATCCTCCCCCACGGGGCGACTGACACCGCCGGCGCGGAATGGATGGCGACCCGGGCTAGTGCCGGTCGCGGTCGGGACGGCGGCGGCTCGGATCCATGATCCAACCCATGATCAGAGCGAGCAGGACGAAGGCGATGAATCCGCCGAGCAAGGGCCAGTACACGGGGCTAAACATATAGGAGCAGGTCCCAGCGCGGACTACGCGTGCAGCGCAACTTGCTCGTTGGGGGAGGGGAACGCCCAGGCGACCTGGAGGCGTCGCTCCTGGCGAAACACGAAGCGCAACTGGCTCGGGGGGCGCAGCCCGTCGGGATGGGCGGGGCGGAAGGTGGCACACGGGCCACTGGAGGCGATCGCGCAGAGGAGATTCTCGTGAAAAAAACAGTTGTCGCAGCTGGCCTTCGCCGCTGCTCCGCGACCATTGGTCATCGACCCACCCACACCCATCTTCAGATTGACATTTTCCCGACCGGCCAGGCCATCAAAGCGGACTCGCGATCGGCCCGCAAGCGCGAAACCCGGAAAACGCAGCAACTTCCTGACGTGAGCAAATACCTGCAAATTGGAGGGTCTTTGGCTCGCCGGGCCGATCAGGCACGCATTTTCCGTAGCTTTGGGGGACGGGTATGACCGATGCCGATCCAATCCCTCTGCTCTCGCTGGCCGACTACGAGGCGGCGGCGGCGGAGATCCTAGATCCGGCCCCGCACAGCTACCTGGCCGGTGGGGCCTGCGACGAGCTGACGCTGCGCGACAACGTGGCCGCCTGGCAGCGCTGGGCCATCCGCCCCCGGATGCTCGTCGGGGTCGGTACTCGCCAGCTCGAGGTCGAGCTGCTCGGCCGTAGGCGCGCCCATCCAGTGCTCATAGCGCCGACTGCCTTCCAGCGCCTGGCCCACCGCGAAGCCGAGCTGGGCACCGCACGCGCGGCGACGGCCACCGACACCATCATGTGCCTGTCGACTCTCTCCACCACGTCCTTGGAGGAGGTGGCGCAGGCCACCCCGGACGTGACCCGCTGGTTTCAGCTCTACGTGTTCAAGGATCGCGGCGTCAGCCACGACCTCGTGCAACGAGCGGTGGCCAGCGGTTACGAGGCTCTCGTGGTGACCGTCGACCTGCCCCTGTTCGGAAAGCGAGAACGCGAGCTGCGCTCGGCCGTGCGGTCCTCGCACGCCGAGGATGTAGCCAGCGCCGCGGCCGCCGGGGCCAGCGGAGAGATGACCCCCGAGGCCTTTGGCGCTCTGGTCGACCCGGACCTGCGCTGGACTGACATCGAACGCTTCGCCGCCGAGAGTCCACTGCCGGTGCTGGTCAAGGGAGTCCTCACGCCCGAGGACGCGCAACTGGCCGCCGAGCACGGGGCCGCCGGCGTGATCGTCTCCAACCACGGCGGCCGCCAGCTCGATGGCGTCCTGTCAGGGGCCGACGCTCTCCCGGCCGTCGCGCAGAGCGTGGGTGATCGCCTGGAGGTCCTGGTCGATGGTGGCATCCGCCGCGGGACCGACGTGCTCAAGGCCCTGGCCCTGGGCGCCAGGGCGGTGATGGTGGGACGACCGGTGATCAGCGGCTTGGCGGTGGGCGGAGCCTCCGGCGTCCAGCGCGTACTCGAGATCCTGCTCGCCGAGCTCGACAACGCGCTCGGCCTGGCCGGTGCGCCGCGGGCGTGTGACCTGGATCAGCGGTTCGTGGTTCCAGCTCCGTGGGCGCGGCCATGAAGGTGCTGGTCACTGGCGTATCGGGCTACGTCGGCGCGACCATCGCCCCGCGCCTGGTTGCCGAAGGTCACACCGTGGTCGGCTTCGCGCGGGATCCCCGCCGCGTCAAGGTCGAGGTTCCGGTCATCTCGGGTGATGCGGTGACCGGCGCCGGGCTGGATGAGGCGCTGGACGGGGTGGACGTGGCCTACTACCTGATCCACTCCATGGAGGCCAGTACCGACGGACCGTTTGGTGACCGTGAGCGCGCCGCCGCCGATCGGTTCGCCACGGCGGCCAGTGCCGCGGGGGTCCGGCGCATCGTCTATCTGGGCGGCCCGGTACCCCAGGAAGGCCGCGTCTCCGGTCATCTGGCCAGCCGCCTGGCGGTGGAGCGGACGTTGATGGAGGCCGTCTCGGACTCGGTCGCGCTGCGGGCTTCGATCGTCATCGGCGCCCACTCACGGCCGTTTCGCTTCCTGGTTCGGCTGGTCGAGCGCATGCCGGTGCTGCCGTTCCCCCCCTGGCAACGAAATCGCTCCGCGCCGATCGACGAACGCGACATCGTCGAGCTGCTCGTAAAGGCGGCTCAGAACACCGCGGTGGGCGGCAAGTCGCTGGACATCGGGGGTCCCGAGGTCATCAGTTACGGGGGGCTGATCGCTCGCATTCGCGACCTCATGCTCCTGGACCGGCCCACGTTGGGCCTTCGCCGTCTCAGCCTCACGCCGATCGCCAGCCGGATCGCCGCGGCCGTCGCCGGTGAGCAGGCCGAGTTGATCGGTCCTCTGATGGAGAGCCTGGAGACCGACCTGTTGCCGCGCGACGATGAGGCGGTCCGCCTGATGGGGGTGAGGCGGCACAGCCTGGACGCCGCGATCGAGCACGCCCTCGCCGTCTGGGAGCGCACTGAGCCGCTGGCCGCGCGCTGACCGGGTGGCCCTGCCGCCGCCGAGCGCAGACCGTTAGTGTGCCGCCGTTAGTGAGCACCGTCAGCACCAAGATCGAGATCGACGCATCGCCGGAGGTGGTTTGGGACACAATCATGGATCCATCCTGCCTGGGCGACTGGGTGACGATTCACAAGTCAGTGCGTAATGCCTCCCAGTCGCCATTGAGCAAGGGCGCCACGATGGACCAGACGATGGTCTTGCGAGGCGTCACATTCCGGGTGCACTGGACGCTGGTCTCGGTTGACCGGCCCCACCAAGCACAATGGGAGGGCATCGGCCCCGCACACTCCCGTGCGCGGATCGAGTACGGGCTCAGCGAGTCGGGCAAAGGCGGCACGATCTTCGAGTACACCAACGAGTTTCATCCTCCGGGTGGTCGCTTGGGCCACGTGGCGGGGCGGGTGATAGTCGGCGGAACGTCCGAGCGGGAGGCCAAGAACTCACTCTCGAAACTCAAGGCATTGCTGGAGAAGGCCAACTAACACAAGTCAGATACCGGTTCACTCGGTGTATGGTGTACCTGACAACCACACTCACGTGACCGGAGGAGTTCCAGTTGGCAGATTTCGTAGATAGCACAGTCAGGGACATCGATAGCCGCCTGGCCGAACTCAAGCGCGAGGTGAGCAAGCTGGAGGCAGCGCGGTCCGCCCTGACCGGAGCACGCCGGGGACCTGGTCGTCCCAGCACCAACGGTCGCCGCACCGGCCGCCGTCGCGCCGGGCGCCCACGGGGTCGTCGCGGCGGCAACACACGGGCCAACCAGGCTCTGGAGCTCGTCCGCTCACAGCCCGGCGTCACGATTCCCCAGATCGCCGAGTCACTGAAGATCGAGCCCAACTACCTCTACCGGGTGATGCCCAAGCTCGTGGAGGAAGGGCAGGTCAAGCGCGATGGTCAGGGGTGGCATCCCGCCTCGGGCAGCTGAGCGGCACGGACCAACGCCGGGCCGCCGCCGCGATCTCAGAGCACCCGTGATCGCGGCGGCGCCTGGGCGCCGGGGCTAGGGGCTAGATCAGCCCGAGCTGGTCAACCGCCGCCCGCTCCTCTGTCAGCTCGCCGACCGTGGCCTCGACACGCGACCGGGAGAAGTCGTCGAGCTCCAGTCCCTCGACGATCTCATACTCCCCTTGCGAGCATGTGCAGGGATGGCCGCAGAAGACTCCTTCGGCGATCCCGTAGGACCCGTCGGAGGGGATCGCCATCGAGACCCAGTCTCCCTCGGGCGTGCCCAGTACCCAGTCGTGCACGTGGTCGACCGCCGCGTTGGCGGCCGAGGCGGCGCTGGAGGCCCCGCGGGCCTCGATGATGGCCGCTCCGCGCTTCTGCACGGTGGGGATGAAGTCATCCTCGATCCAGCTCTGATCGTCGATCGCCGCAGCGGCGTCAGCGCCCTTGACCTGAGCATGGAAGACGTCCGGATACTGGGTTGCTGAGTGATTGCCCCAAATGGTCATATTGGTGACCTCGCTGATGGCCGAGCCGGTCTTCTTGGCCACTTGGGCGATGGCGCGGTTGTGGTCCAGACGCATCATGGCCGTGAAGCGCTCCCGGGCGATATCGGGTGCGTTGGAGGCGGCGATCAGGCAGTTCGTGTTGGCCGGATTGCCGACCACGAGGATCTTGACGTCGGAGGCGGCGTGGGCATTGAGAGCCTCGCCCTGGGGCTTGAAGATGCCACCGTTGGCCTCCAGCAGGTCACTGCGCTCCATGCCCTTTCCGCGCGGCCGAGCGCCGACCAGCAGCGCGATGTTGACGCCGTCAAAGGCCTGGCTGGGATCGTCGTAGATATCCACCCCGGCCAGCAGGGGAAAGGCACAATCGTCGAGCTCCATTGCCGTCCCCTCGGCCGCCTTGACGGCCTGGGGAATCTCAAGCAGCGAAAGGTGAACCGGCGTGTCCGGACCCAGCAGCTGGCCACTGGCGATTCGAAACAGAATCGCGTAGCCGATCTGTCCGGCTGCCCCTGTGACTGACACTTTTACAGGAGATCCACTGTTCACTGAAGATGTCATAGCCTTTGACTTCCTTTTCGACACTACGGATTGGGCGTGGATGCCGCCTCTGGGCGATCCTCGACCGCGATGCTATAGCGGGCCGCCGGCCGGCCGCGGCTGGGCGGTCCCCGGCGCAGGGGCCGACTCGGCCCCGAAGTCCAGGCCATAGACGTCGCCCAGCTTGGCTTTGAGGTAGCGCACGAACGGCCGCACCTCCAGGGGCCCTCCCACCACCCGCTGCAGCAGCTCAGCGGTGGTGAACTTGGAGCCGTGGCGGTGAACGTGCTCTCGCAGCCACTCGCGCAGGGTGGCCAGCTCGCCGGCGGCGATCCGCCGATCAAGGTCACGTATGTCGCTGTGCACGCGCTCCCAGAGCTGACCGGCGATCAGATTCCCGAGCGCGTAGGTGGGGAAGTAGCCGATCAGCCCGGCCGACCAGTGCACGTCCTGCAGGACGCCCTGCGCGTCGTCGGTGACCCTGATGCCAAAGAACTCCTCAAAGCGCGCGTTCCAGGCCTCAGGAAGCTCGGCTACCGTCAGCTGGCCGTCGACGAGCTGCTGCTCGAGCTCAAAGCGCAGCACGATGTGCAGCGCGTACGTCGCCTCGTCGGACTCCACGCGAATGTATGAAGGCTTGACGCGGTTGACCGCCCGATACAGCGTGTCGGCATCCAAGGCGCTGAGTTGACCGCCGAGGTGATGGGCGACCCGCGGCGCCAGCACGCCACAGAACGCGCGCCCGCGCCCGACCATGTTCTCCCACAGGCGGCTCTGGGACTCGTGCATGCCCAGCGACTCACCGGCCCCCAGCGGGCTGCGCTCGAAAGCCGGCGCCAAACCGGCCTCGTACAACCCATGACCGCACTCGTGCATCGCGCCGTAGAGGCCACCCGGGAAGTAATCCTCGTCCCATCGAGTGGTGATGCGCACGTCACCCCGGGCGATCCGTATCGCGAATGGGTGCACGGTGTCGTCGATGCGCCAGTTCTGAGGCTCAAAGCCCATCATGGCTACGGCTTCGGCCACCAGCGGGCGTTGGCGCTCAATCGGGAAGTCGCCGTAGAGCAGCCGGTCATCGATGTGGCCGGCTTCGCTGGTCAGGCGTGAGATGACTGGGATCAGCTCGCCGCGCAGCTCAGTGAACAGCTCAGTGACCGTGCGGGTGAGCATCTCGGGCTCGTAGTCGTCGAGCAGGATGTCGTAGCCGCACTCGTAGCCGTCATGGCCGGCGTGACACTCGATGTAGCGGCGAGCCAAGTCGAAGTTACGCTCCAGATAGGGCGCAAAGGCCTTGAAGTCCGAGGCCTCACGGGCGGCCACCCAAGCCTCTTGGCCGATCGAGGCCGCGCGGGCAAGCTCAGCCGCCAGCTGGGTCGGAACCCGTCGCGCCTTGTCCCATTGACGACGCACCAGCCGGACCAGGCACGCGTCATCAGACCAGGGATCCGCGCCGTCGATGCCGGCCTCAGCCGCTTGCAGCAGACGTCCGGTCTCATCGGCGATGAACATCTCATGGGTGATTCGCTGCAACGTGGCCAGTGAGTTGGCACGGGCCGGAGCGCCTCCGCTCGGCATCATGGTCTGCTGATCCCAGTGGGCCAGAGCCGATGCGGCGCGAACGTCCGCCACCTGCGCCATGCGCTCCTTGAGCTGCTCCAGCGCGGTGGTCATCGGCGCCGACCTTGGGCCAGATTCTCCCCCGGCTGGGCCCGCTGGCGCCTGTGCGAGCATTCCGGCATGGCCGGGCGGTCGCCTTCGATAAAGCTGATGGACCTCTTCGGCTTCCGTGTCGGGGTGGATGTCAGCTGGTTCGTCATCCTCTTCCTGCTCATTTTCCTGCTCTCGGCGCCGGTCCGCGCGACGCTACACAGCTCCGACGCGCTGGCCTACACCACGACCGTGGTCAGCGTGTTGTTGTTGTTCGCCTCACTGGTCGTGCATGAGCTGGGCCACGCACTGGTCGCACGACGGCTCGGCATCGGCGTCAAGCGCATAGATCTGTTCCTGTTCGGCGGCCTGACCCAGATGAGCCGCGATGCGGCTTCACCGGGGGAGGACTTCAAGATCGCGGTCGCCGGCCCGTTGGCCACCGTGGCCGTGATCCTAGTCTGTCTGGCCGTCGACCTGACGATCGTGGGCCCCGCGCGGCTCTGGCATGCGATTGAGCTTCGCCGGGACGTGGCCATCACTCCGGTCCTACTGAGCCTGAGTCTGCTGGTGCCGATGAACGTGCTCCTGCTGGCGTTCAACCTCGTGCCGGCCTTCCCCCTCGACGGCGGCCGGATCGCACGCTCGATCGTCTGGCGGCTAACGGGCGAGAAAGCCCGAGGCACTCGGGCGGCAGCCCGGCTCGGCCAGGGACTGGCCGTCCTGCTGGCCGGCATCGGGCTCTGGCTGCTGCTCTCACTGGGGAGCTTCAGCGGGCTGTGGCTGGTCGCCCTGGCCTATCTGCTGGGACAGGCCGCCCGCGGGGCGGTGCTGCAGTCGGATTTCAGCGAGCGCATCGAAGGGGTCCGGGTAGCCGACATCATGGACTCCCACCCAGTGGCGATCAGCGCCGCGACCGTGATCGGGGGGGCCCTGGACGACTATTTCCTGCGCTACGGGTGGGAGTGGTTTCCGGTCATCGATGGATCGGGGCGCTTTGTCGGGATCGTGCGGCGTGAGCGTGCCCAGGCCTCGCAGGACGCCGGAGAGAGCTGGTTGACGGTCGGGGCCGTGCTGGAGGCCGAGGATGCCGGCAGCTGGCGCGTTGACGCCGAGGGTCCGATCACCGAGCTGCTGGCCTCGGAGCCCCTGGCCCGTCTCGGGGCGCTGATGGCCGTCGACGGCGACGGGA
The DNA here is from genome assembly GCA_030948805.1 of Actinomycetota bacterium. GTDB lineage: Bacteria > Actinomycetota > Thermoleophilia > Solirubrobacterales > Solirubrobacteraceae > Palsa-465. Next base: position 13,559 of record JALYZQ010000135.1, read on the forward strand.
GGCTGCGTGGGGTGGTCACGGTGGCGCAGGTGCGACGGGCGCTTCAATCGGCCTTCGGATCGCTGCCCGCCGCCTGACCTCGAATCTGGTCACGGGACCAGGGAGCACCGCCGGGCGGCTCGAGCGCCGCGAGTCGGCCGGACAGTCTGCTCATTTATATTGCGACCGTGCCCTCTCACGACGTGCTCATCATCGGTGCCGGCCTGGCGGGTCAGCGGGCGGCGCTGGCGGCGGCTCAGACCGGCGCCAGCGTCGCGATCATCTCCAAGGTCCATCCGGTGCGCTCTCATTCCGTGGCCGCGGCCGGGGGCATCAACGCCGCGCTGAACCCCGAGGACACCTGGGAATCGCACGCCTATGACACGATCAAGGGCTCGGACTATCTCGGCGACCAGGACGCAATCGAGATCATGTGCCGCGAGGCGCCGGATGAGATTCTGTGGCTGGAGCACGCCGGGGTCACCTTCCACCGCAACCAGACCGGCCACCTCGGGACTCGGGCCTTCGGGGGCGCCTCGGCGGCCCGGACCTACTACGTGGCCGATATCACCGGCCACGCCATCCTGCATGTGCTTTACGAGCAGCTCATGAAGTACTCACACCGGATCGACCGCTACGAGGAATGGTTCACCACCGATCTGCTCCAGGACGACGACGGACGCTGCGTCGGGGCCATCTGCCGCAACCTTCGCGACGGCAGGCTGGAGCTGTTTGACGCCAAGTCGGTGATCCTGGCTTCGGGCGGCGCCGGTCAGGCCTACAAGCCGACCACCAACGGCCTGATCGTCACCGGGGACGGAATCGCTCAGGCCTACCGGATCGGCGCTCGCCTGATGGACATGGAAATGATCCAGTATCACCCCACCACCCTGGCCGGCAACGGACTGCTGATCACCGAGGGGGCCCGCGGGGAGGGTGCCTGGCTGCTCAACGCCGAGGGCGAGCGCTTCATGGAGAAGTACGCCCCCAACAAACTGGAGCTGGCCTCACGCGACGTCGTCTCCCGCGCCGAGCAGACTGAGATCAACGAGGGCCGTGGCTTTCCCGACGGAACCGTGGCCTTGGACATCACCAAGGTCCCGAAGCGACGCACGCTGGAGGCGCTGCGGGAGATCGTGAACATCGGGCGCGACTTCGCCGGGGTCGACATCACAAGCGAGCCGATCCACATCCACCCCGGCCAGCACTACATCATGGGCGGGGTCAAGACCGACGTCGACGGCCAGACCACGATCCCCGGCCTGTACGCGGCCGGCGAGGTGGCCTGCGTCTCAGTGCACGGCGGTAACCGCCTGGGGGCCAATTCCCTGCTGGACACGCTCATCTTCGGCCGCCGCTCCGGTGAGCACGCGGCCAACCAGGCCAGGGCCCGCTCCATGCCAAGCTCGCCGATCAGCCGCCTAGCTGACACGCAGGCCAAGATCGACGGGATCGTCGACCGTCCCGAGGGCGGACGCCGGGTGGCCTCGATCAAGGATGAGCTGGGCGAGACGATGAACAGCTACGTGGCCGTGTTCCGCGACCAGGACGGCCTGCAGAAGGCCCATGAGACGATCCGCCGGCTCATGGATCAAGCTCCCAAGGCGACGATCGACGACCGGGGAGCGATCTTTAACCAGGATGTGATCGGGGCCATCGAGCTGGGCTACATGCTCGACGTGGCTGAGGCGACCGTGGTCGCCGCGCTGGAGCGCAAGGAGTCTCGCGGGGCTCAGTTCCGCACCGACTTCCCCGAGCGCAATGACGACGAGTGGCTCAAGCACGTCGACATCTCGGTCAACGGCGAGGAGGTGCCCAAGGTCAGTTACTCGCCGGTCACGATCACCAAGTGGGAGCCTCAGGAAAGGACGTACTAACTCGGTATGGACCAGTACACGTTGAAGATCCGCCGCTTTGACCCGCAATCCGGGGAGGCGCCCTACTGGGACGAGCATCAAGTGCAGCTCGACTCCAGTCAGTCGGTCCTGGACGCGATCCTGAAGGTGCGCGACGAAGTCGACGGC
>JALYZQ010000141.1 GCA_030948805.1 Actinomycetota bacterium
CGGGCCGGATCAGTGCGGTGAAAGCGCTCGAACACCCGCTCGCGCTCGGCCCAGGAGATCCCGGGACCGTCGTCGATGACGGCAAAGCGAACCCGGTCGGCGCCCTCGGGCTGCACCTCGAGGCGCACCAGACCGGTGTCGGGATCGGTCTGGGCGATCGCGTTGCCGGCCAGGTTGCGCAGCGCCTGGGCGAGGCGATCGGGGTCTGCTGTGAGCGTGCCCGCGGGCACGGGACCGAGCTCGAAGCGACGCTGCGCGGTGAGGCTGATCCCATCCCAGAGCTGCTCGACGAACTGAGCCAGGTCGATCGGCTGCGGGCGCAGGAAGTTGGTGTGCTCGGCCTGGGCCAGGAGCAGCAGGTCGTCGACCAGCCGGCTGATGCGGGTGATCTCCCGGTGCACATGCTCCTCGGCCAGGCGAACGTCGGCCGCCGAGGGGCTCTCCTGGGCTGCCAGTACCTCCAGCTGGCCACGGATGACCGTAATCGGGGTGCGCAGCTCATGCGAGGCGTCGGCGATGAACTCCCGCTGCCCCTTGAGCTCTCCGGTCAGCCGGTCGAGCATGTGGTTGAAGGCGTCGGCCAGGACACCCACCTCACCGCGACCGTCACCGGGCTCCATGCGGGGCTCCAGCTCCCCGGCGTCCACCCGGGTCGCCACCGCCGCCATCCGACGCAGCGGGGCCGAGACCCGGGCGCCGGCCAGGTAGGAGGCGATTAGAGCCAGTGCGAGTGTCAGCGCTCCGGCAAGCCCAAAGGTCCGCGTCACCCCGTTCTGCGCACGCTGGACGATGGCCAGCGGCTCGCCGGCACCGATGGTGACGGGCACGTTGCCGACCTGATGCGATGTCTCGAGGATCCTGGCCGGCCCCAGGCCTGGCACGTGGAGCACCGAGTAGCCCGGGTGCGGGCGCGCCAGGTTGGCGGCCTGCGTCCGCTCCAAAGCCTGCTCGGCGCCGGACTCCCCGACATCGTTATGACTGCCCTCTTTGACGATCTCGGGATGGTTGAAGGCCGGTGGGGCTCCAGCCACGAGCACGAAGAGCAGGGTCGACGTAGAGCCGTAGGGCTGGGCCTGGACGTAGCGGCGGGCCGCGTCCGCGACCTTCGCCGGACTGAGGCCGGCCGCCGGGCCCAGCGCCTGCGCGAGCTGGTTGGTGTCGCCGGCCACGTCACGGTCGATCTGCGCGCGCAGCTCCGTCCCCGTGTCCCGGTAGACGACGTAGAAGATGATCGCCACGGAGACCAACATCACCGCCGCCACCCAGGCCGTCAGACGCCAGCGCAGGCCACTGGGCCAGCGAGCCCGCAGGCGCGGCCGGCCGGCCCTCTGACTAGCTGGGGGCATCGAACCGGTAGCCGACCGATCTCACGGTGACGATCGGATCGCGCTCCTCACCCTGGCGCAGCTTGCGGCGCAGATAGCCCACGTAGACGTCGACGACGTTGGTTCCGGGGTCGTATTCATAGCCCCACACCGCGCGCAGGATCTGCTCCCGCGAAAGCACACGGCCGGTGTTGCGCAGCAGGTAGGCCAAGAGCTCGAACTCCGTGGTCGAGAGGCGCACCGGCTGACCGGCCCGCCGAACCTCGCGCGTAATGAGGTTGACCTCAACATCGCCCTCGGACAGGGTCGTGGCCGGGGTCTGAGCGACAACCCGAAGCTGGGCGCGGATTCGCGCGGCCAGCTCGCTGAGCGAGAACGGCTTGGTCAGGTAGTCGATCGCCCCGGCGTCCAGTCCACTGATCCTGTCCTCGACCCCGCCGCGTGCGGTGAGGACGATCACCGGCAGCGCCGGCTTGTGGTCTCGAACCTCCTCCAGTACCTCCAGGCCATTGCGCAGCGGGAGCATCAGGTCGAGCACGACGAGGTCGAACGTCTCGTTCAGGGCGCGCTCGGTTCCCGCCACCCCGTCCACGGCTGAGTCGACCTCAAAGCCGTAGGAGCGCAGACCGCGCTCCAGGAAGTCGACGATCCCCGGCTCGTCCTCGATGACCAGTATGCGTCCCGGCATCGTTCCATTCTCCCTTGGGTTTGCGCGGCGGGGCCAGCGGCTCAGCGCGCGTACTCCACGGCGCGCGACTCGCGGATCACCGTGACCTTGATCTGGCCCGGATACTCGAGCTCCTGCTCGATCTCACGGGCGATCTCGTGGGAGAGCAGGGTGGCCGCGTCATCATCGACGGCACCCGGGACCACCATCACGCGGATCTCCCGACCGGCCTGCATGGCGTAGACCTTCTCCACGCCGGCGTGGCGGGTGGCGATGTGCTCCAGGTCGCGCAGCCGCTTGACGTACTGCTCGAGCGATTCACCGCGGGCTCCGGGGCGCGCTCCGGACAGGGCGTCGGCGGCCTGCACGATGACGGCCTCGATCGTCTGGGGCTCGACTTCGTTGTGGTGAGCCTCCATAGCGTGGGCGACGGCCTCAGTTTCGCCATGCTTGCGGGCCAGGTCGCCCCCGACCAGCGCGTGCGGGCCTTCGATCTCATGGGTCACCGACTTGCCGATGTCGTGCAGCAGCGCCGCGCGGCGAGCCGTCTTGGCGCTTGCCCCGAGCTCCTGGGCCATCATCGCGGCCAGGTGAGCGACCTCGATCGAATGGGCGAGGACGTTCTGTCCGTAGCTGGTGCGAAAGCGCAGGCGTCCGAGCAGCTTGACCAGTTCGGGATGCACCCCCTGTACGCCGGCGTCGAACACGCCCTGCTCACCGAGCGTCACCATGTGACTCTCGAGCTCGGACTTGGTCTGGTAGTAGGTCTCCTCGATCCGGGCCGGATGGATCCGCCCGTCCTGCAGGAGCTTCTCCAGCGTCAGCCGGGCTACCTCCCGGCGGACGCCATCGAACCCTGACAGCACGACGGCCCCAGGGGTGTCATCGATGATGAAGTCCACGCCGGTGAGGTTCTCGAGCGCCCGGATGTTGCGGCCTTCGCGGCCGATGATCCGGCCCTTCATGTCGTCAGCGGCCAGCTGCACGACCGACACCGTCGTCTCGGCGGCATGCCCGGCGGCCAGGCGCTGCATGCAGACCGAGAGGATGTTGCGCACGCGGCGCTCGGCCTCGCGCTTGGTCTCCTCCTCGATCTGGCGGATGCGCCGGGCCGCATCATGCCTGGCCTGATCCTCGATCTCCTCGAGCAGTAGCTGCTTGGCCCGCGCCCCCGATAGCCCGGACACGTTCTCCAGCCGGCGTTCGACCTCGGTGCGGCGCTGGGCCACTATCTCACGCTCCTGATCGAGCTCAGAGTCGCGCCGGCGAACCGCCTCCTCACGTCCGGTGAGCGCCTCCTCGCGTTGGTCCAGGCCTGCCCGGCGCTCGGCCAGGGCCTCATTGAGGGCCGTCGTCGCCTCCCGTTGCACCGCGGCCGGCGCGGACGATCTGCCGTGCGAGCGGCCGTAGAGAACGGCGGCGACCACCACGGCGACCGCGATCAGGGCTGCGGCGGCGATGATTTGCATGGTCGTTCCTCTCGCCGCGCCGATCGCACTGGGCGCGGTCCTCTTGTTGCCTATGGGAAGCGACCGAGCGGTCCATCCGAGACCCCGGACAGATGCGACTCCGGACCAGAGCCGTCACCGTATTTGCGGCGGGTTAGCTAAAGCGTGTACAAGCCGATCTGGGCCTTGGCGCAGGCCGTTGCAGGATGTGGGTCAACACCGGGTTGTCGGACGTGATATCCGAAGATTTGCTGGTCTTTTGCGGTCCAGAGGACCGTTCGTTCGCTTCTCCCATCGTAGTACCGGGCGGGTTGGGGCGCAAACCGCCCAGGGTTGCCCTGGCGCACCGTCCGGCAAACTAGTCGCCGCGGGCGTGCCGGGCGATCGCCTCGACGGCGAGCTCGGCCTCAAAGCCCTTGCGGACCAGTACCCCCAGGGCCCGGTCGCGCTCGCGACGCTCGGTGGGAGGACTGGGAAAGCGGCGGCGCAGGACCGCCACCGCCCGCTGCAGCTCACTCTCCCCTGCCCGGTGCTCGAGCTCATCCTCGGCCAGCGCGCCCTCAACCAGATCGCGATCTACGCCGCGAGCGGCCAGCTCGCGCCGGATACGCTCGCTGCCCCAGCCCTCGAGCGCTCGCTTGTCATGCACGAACATCAGCGCGTAGCGGCCATCATCGAGGTATCCGCCGACCACCAAGGTCTCGATCGCCGCCTCAAGGGCGTCGGCGCCGATCCCCTTGCGCTCAAGCTGGCGACGAACCTCGCCCACCGTGCGCTCCCGGCGATTCAGCTGGGCGAAGCTCAGCGCCAGCGCCTTTTGCAGGCGCTTCTCGGAACTGGTCTGGGCCGACTGACCTGCCGTCACGCGGCCTGGTTGTGGGCGTCGTCGACGGCAGCCAGGGCCGGCTCGTCGTGCTCGATCGGCTTGACGAGATCGCGGCCGATGCCGAGCAGCGTGTAGATCTTGGCCTCGATCTCGGCGGCCGTCTCCGGGTGCTCATCGAGGAAGGCCTTGGCGTTGCCGCGACCCTGGCCCAAGCGCTCATCGCCGTAGGAGAAGAACGATCCCGACTTGGTGACGATGTTGTGCTCGATCCCATAGTCAAGTAGGCAGCCCGAGGTCGAGATCCCCTTCCCGAACTCGATATCGAATTCGGCCTGCTTGAACGGAGCTGCAACCTTGTTCTTGACCACCTTGACCCGTACCCGGTTGCCGACCGCCTCGGTCCCGTCCTTGAGCGTCTCGATCCGCCGGATGTCAAGGCGCTGGGAGGAGTAGAACTTCAGCGCCCGACCTCCCGGCTGGGTCTCCGGAGACCCGAACATGACGCCGACCTTCTCGCGGATCTGGTTGGTGAACAGGCACAGCGTCTGAGCCCGGTTGAGGTTGCCGGCCAGCTTGCGCATCGCCTGGGACATCATCCGGGCCTGGACGCCCACCGTCTGGTCGCCCATCTGTCCCTCCAGCTCGGCCCGCGGCGTGAGCGCGGCGACGGAGTCCACAGAGACCAGATCGACCGCCCCCGAGCGGATCAGCATGTCGACGATCTCGAGCGCCTGCTCACCGTAATCGGGCTGGGAGACGAGCAGCTCGTCGATGTCGACGCCGATCTGCTGCGCATACAGCGGATCCATGGCGTGCTCGGCATCCACGAAGGCGCACACCCCGCCGAGCTTCTGGGCCTCGGCGATGATGTGGTACACGAGGGTGGTCTTTCCGGAGGATTCCGGGCCGAAGATCTCGACGATTCGCCCGCGGGGCACGCCTCCGATGCCCAGGGCGACATCCAGCGACAGCGCTCCGGTGGGGATCGCGTCCACGGCCACGCGCGCGCCGGGATCGCCCATGCGCATCACTGCCCCCTTGCCGAACTGGCGCTCGATCTGGGTCAGGGCGCCCTGCAATGCCGCTTGCCGCTTGGCGTCGGCCTTGCGGTCGGACGGGCCGGTGTTTGCGTCTTTGTCGTTCTCGCTCATGCTCGCTCCGGCTCCTTGTCTGATGCGCGTTTGAACCCGTCACGGTAAGACGGCGGGCGGACAGAAAGCCACGCTAGATCGATCCGCTGAAACGAAACAAGACCTATTCACCACGGAAGCGAGCCCGGAGCGTGCCAAGCCTGCAACATCAGGCGGACGGACCCGTGAGCTCAAGCTCACGTGCGGGGGACGGAGGGGCCGCGGCCGCGGCGGCTGGGAGCTGTCAACCCTCGTGTCCCAACGTCTGGGAGCCGCCTATGACCACGATCGACCTCGATTCGCCCTCTGACCGGTGGTGGGGAGGATTGAGCACCCTTATAGGCCCCCAGGGCCGCAACCCCCCCGGCTGTTACAGGATCGAGGTGGATTGTGGTCGCGGGACCGCCGGTGGGAGCGCAGCGCGCGATCGCCCCACCGGCGATCGGGGCCTACGGCTTCTCGGACAGCGAGATCACCGCCAGCCGCTCATACCGGGAGCCTCCGGGCTGCGGCCAGGAGCGCAGCAAGGCCACGGACGCGCCCTCAAAGCTCAGGGCTGACGGGGCACTGAGGGCTTGCCCGAGCCGCCGGGAGGCGTGGCCTCGGGCCCGGGCGACGGTTATGTGGGGCATGAAGCGCCGGCGTTCGCGCTCATACCAACCGCCGTGCTGCAGCCGGTCGGCCAGCGCCGCCTGCAAGGCGCCCAGGACGCCGTCTGGGTCGGTCAGGCCAACGGCCAAGACGCGGGGGCGGCGGCGCGGCAGCCAGAGGATGTCTCCGAGCTGCAGCGGCATGCGCGGACAGCCGGTGATCGTGGCGCAGGCGGCCGTGATCGCCTCAATCTCAGACAGCGGCTGACCACCGAGGAAGCAGAGCGTGACGTGCAGGCCGGCGGCCGCCACCGTCCGCCAGGAGGAGTCGCCGCCCGCCGGCGCCACGCACGCCGTCGCGGCGTCCCCCAGCGCCGCTTCAGACCACCCAGCCAGGGCCAGACGCACGGCCTCGGGGATCTCGAGTGCGGTGAACAGCCGCGCCCGCGCGACCGCCGGCCCGCCGGTCAGCGGTCTCCCCTCCCTCAGACCGATCTGCGCCCGAGCACCGCGTCGTCGCCGGCCGCGGGGTCGGACTGGCCGAGCAGCAGCCGGCGAAGCATGTGCATGGCCACGGTGACCGAGCGATCGCGGATGTCGCTGCGGCCGCCGGGCATGCGCAGGCTGCGGGTGATCTCGCGCTCCTCACCATCCCGGACTGAGATGCACACCAGCCCCACCGGCTTGTCCTCGCTTCCCCCACCGGGCCCGGCAACCCCCGTGATCCCGACGCCGATCTCGGTGCCGAATCGACCAGCAGCGCCTTCAGCCAGCGCTTGCGCCACCTCCGTCGAGACGGCGCCAAAGCGCTCGATGAGCTGTGAATCCACGCCGGCGAGCTCGATCTTGGCCCGGTTGGAATACACCACGGCGCCGCCCATGAAGTAGGCCGAAGAGCCGGCGCGATCGGTCAGCCGGGTGGCCATTGCGCCCCCTGTGCAGGACTCGGCCACGGCGATCGAGCGGTCTGAGAGCAGCCCGGCCAGCTGCTCGTCGATCGTGGACCCATTCTCTGAGAAGAGGGTGTCTGAGTGGCGCTCCCGGATGAAGTCCAGCCAGGCGTCGTAGGCGGCCCCGGCAGCGGGTTGGAAGCGGGTCGCCACCTCGATCTCCCCTCGCCGCAAGCACGTGGTGATCTCCAGGGCGTCCAGGGCAAGGCCCTCGGACTCGGCGGCACGCAGCGTGTTGGCGATCTCCGATTCGGGGATTCCGAACAGGCGCACGATCTTCTGCACGTAGGTGGTAGCGCCGGCTATCGCCGCGGCAAAGGCCTCGGTGGTCCGGGCGGCCTCCCACATCGGCTGAAGTTCGCGCGGAGGCCCGGGCAGGACGACCACGGTCGGGCCGTCGCCCCCGGCGTAGGGCACCACCAGCCCGGGTGCGGTGCCGACCGGCTCGAGCACCGTGGCCCCCTCGGGCACGACCGCCTGCTTGCGGTTGGACTCTCGGATGGCCTCGCGATCGATTCCCGGCCAGCGCTTCATGAGCGGCTCCAGAATTTCGGCAATGCGCGCCTCGAGCGCCGCGTCGAGCACCATCGGCCGGGCGCAGAAGCGGCCCACGACCTCGGCCGTAAGGTCATCGGCCGTCGGCCCCAGGCCGCCGCTGGTCACGATCAGCGTCAGCCGCTGGTCGCGCATGTAGCCCAGCGTGTCCAGGAGATCCTGGGGGCGGTCTCCGACGATCTGGATCATCGCCGCGTCGACCCCGATCTCACGCAACCGTTCGGACAGCCACGGGCCGTTGCGGTCAGTGATGATGCCGGTCAGCACCTCGGTGCCGGTGACCAGGATGCCGGCCCGCGGAGGCGTGGAGTCCGGCGGCCTTGGGCTCGCGGGTGTGGAGCCGGGCGTCGGAGCGCTCATCCGCACCGGGGCTGCTGGGCGGCGGGCAGGGTGCGGTGGGAGCCCGGCAGCAGCTCATAGCCGATCGAGCCCGGCGATGCGCCAACGGGGATGGACACCCCGTTGGCCTTCATCTGCACTGCGTTGTTGCCCAGAGTCAGCAACAGCCTGGCCGCCGACTTGACCGGGATCGTCTGGCCCGGCGCGTAGATGACGCCGGGGATCAGCCGGTGATGGGCGCCGTTCTCCAGGCACACATAAACCTGCCCAGTGGCCACGAGCTGGAGCTTTACCTTGCTGGCCACCGCGTGAAGCCGGCGCGATTGCTGAGCATGATGCTGGTGGTGGCCCTTGGCCGTGTGCGCGCTCGTGGAGGTGGTCGGCTTGGACGCATCCTGGCGCCCGACGAAGTACAGCGCGCCCAGCACCACGGCCAGGACGGCGACGATGGCTGCCCACGACGGAATCCGCGGCCCTGGGCGGCGCTCTCGCTCCCGCTCACGGCCCCGTGGCGCCAGCGGACGCACCTCCTCTGAGGGTGGCTCGTACTGGCGCTTGAAGTCGTCCAGCAGTTGGCGAGTGTCCAGACCGAGAAAGCTGCCATAGGTGCGCAGGAAGCTCTTGACGTAGACCTCACCCGGGAGCAGGTTCCACTCCTCGTTCTCGATCGCGCGCAGATACTTGGCGCGGATCTTGGTGCGTACCTCGACCTCGTTGATCTCGATCTTGGCGCGCATACGCGCTTCTCGCAGCCGGGGGCCGATTTCTGCCATGGCCACCAAGGCTACCTTCGTTGCTGGGATTCACGGCCGAGACGGAGCCGCTGGAAGGTGTGTGGCTCCGGTCGGGGCGTCCGAGCGTCCGGGGTGATTCAGGGCCCGTCGTGGGGCTCGGGCGCTCTGGTGTCCGCCGAGGGCTCCCGCGAAGGCGTCGGCAGGGGGGCCGCCGGAGCCGACGCGCTAGGGGATGCCACCGGCCCTGGCTTGCGCTCGGCCTCGGCCAGGTGAGAGAGGATCCGCGGTACGTCGGCCTCGCTGATCAGGACCTGGCGGGGCTTTGATCCCTCGTAGCCTGAGATGACTCCGCGGCGCTCCAGCATGTCGATCAGGCGGCCGGCCCGCGTGTAGCCGAGGCGAAGCCGGCGCTGGAGCATGGACGTGGAGGCCGTGCCCATCTGGGCCACCAGGGCGATCGCCTCCTCCAGCAGCGGATCTTCGTCGGCCGACCGGGAGTCCTCCTCCTCTGCGACCTGGTCCTCACCGACGACCTCCTCCAGCAGTTGGGCCTGGAACTCGGGCTCGCCCTGGCGCCGCCAGGCTTCGGTCAGCTCGAGGATCTGTGCTTCGTCGATGTAGGCGCCCTGGATGCGCTGCAGCTTGGATGAGCCCACCGGGGAGAACAGCATGTCGCCCTGGCCGAGCAGGGCCTCGGCCCCGCCGGCGTCGAGGATCACGCGGGAGTCGGTCTGGCTGGAGACCGCGAAGGCGATTCGCGACGGGACGTTGGCCTTGATCATGCCGGTGATCACGTCCACCCGCGGGGACTGCGTGGCCAGGACCAGGTGGATGCCCACGGCGCGGGCCTTCTGGGCCAGGCGGATGATCGAGTCCTCCACGTCGGCGGGCGCGACCATCATCAGGTCGGCCAGCTCGTCGATCACGCACAGGATGTAGGGCAGAGCAGGCTCAGCCCGCTTGGCCCGTGAGCGGTTGAGCTCAGGCAGGCTGCGGGTGCGGGCCAGCGACATGATTGAGTAGCGCTGCTCCATCTCCTTGACCAGGTTCTGCAGCGCGTTGGCGGCCATCCGGGGGCTGGTGATGACCGGGGTGAGCAGATGGGGGATCGATTCATAGTGGTTGAGCTCAACCTGCTTGGGGTCGACGAGCACGAAGCGGACCTCATGCGGCGTGGCCCGCAGCAGGATGCTTGAGAGCATCGCGTTCACGCACGCCGACTTGCCGGCGCCCGTGGTTCCGGCGACCAGGAGGTGGGGCATCTTGGCCAGGTCGGCGCCGATCGCCCGCCCCGCGATGTCCTTGCCCAGCCAGACGGTGAGCGGCGACCAGTCGGCCGGCGCCTCCTGAAAGACATCTCCGAGATGGACCACCCGCCGCCGCGCGTTGGGCACCTCCACGCCGACGGCCTGCTTGCCCGGGATCGGGGCCAGGATGCGGATGTCGGTGGCGGCCAGCGCGTAGGCCAAGTCGTCCTTCAGTTGGGCCACCTTGGCCACCTTGATCCCCGGGGCCAGCCGGATCTCGTAACGAGTGATGTGGGGCCCGGTGACGCGACCGACGACCGTGGCCGAGATCCCGAAGTGGCCCAGGCTCTCCAGGAGCGTACGGGCCACCTGCTCCTGTCCGGCGGTGTCGGGCCGGGCCGCCTCCCCCGTCGAACGGGTCAGAGAGCGCGCCCCGGGCACGCGCCATTCGAACTCGGGGTCGTCGGTGATAGCCGCCCGGTAGCGGCCCTGCGGAGTCAGGTGGTCCTCGGCTCCGTCGGGGCGATGTGCCCCCCCGCCGTCGGGCTGTGGATCCTCGGGGATTGCCACCACATCCTCGGCCCCGTCGGCGTCGGCAAGGTCCTCGGCGGCCTGAAGCTCCTCGGCTCCCAGCTCATCTCCGATCGGCGGTGCTTCGACGTGTGTCGCCCGCACGACCAGCTCGCTGGTGTCCGGCTCCGGGGGAAGCAGCGGCTCGGCGGTGAAGGCCGAAGC
>JALYZQ010000178.1 GCA_030948805.1 Actinomycetota bacterium
CACAGGTTCGTGGGTGCGTAGGAGATGAAGGGCAGCGGCACGCCGGTCAGTGGAGCCAGACCGAGGACGACGAAGATGTTCAGGATTCCCTGACAGAGGATCAGTGAGGTCAGGCCGGCAGCCAGCAGCTTGGCGTAGCGCCCGGCGGCTCTGCGCGCCGTTCGCAGGCCGGCGTACGCGATCATGCCGTAGAGCACGATCACTCCACACACTCCCAGGACGCCGAGCTCCTCCCCGATCACGGCCAGGATGAAGTCGTTCTGAGCCTCGGGGAGGTAGAAGATCTTCTGCACCGACTTGCCCAGCCCCACCCCGACCAGGCCGCCTGACCCCAGCGCGATCTGACCTTGGACGGCCTGAAAGCCGGCCGTCGACTTGGAGGCCCAGGGGTTCAGGAAAGCGGTCAGGCGCGCGCGCTGGTAGGGCTGAGCCAGGGCCATCAGCAGCACTGCGGCCACGGCCAGGCCGCCGATAATGGCCAGGTAGCGCAACGGCATCCCGGCGGCGATCAGCAGGGCGGCGACCGTGAAGGCGAGGACCAGCGCGGTGCCCAGGTCGGGCTCGACCACGATCAGCAGCAGCGCCGGACCGGCCACGATGGCTATCGGCGCCACCGCGTGGCGGAAATCGCGCAGCCCCCGGGCTCGCGACGCCGCCCGCCGGCCTGAGCTCTGCCGGGGCGGGTGGTCAGCCAGCCTGCGGGCGACGTAGAGAATGAGCGAGATCTTCATCAGCTCGGAGGGCTGAAACTGGATCGGGCCGGCGGCAAACCAGCGACGCGCGCCGTTGACGACCACGCCGAACCCGGGCAGGAGCACGAGCAAGAGCAGAGCGAATGAGCCCATCAGCAGCAGGCGGCACACGCGCTCGTCGAGCAGCGCCAGGCCGCGACGCTCCAGCACGTGCATGGCCACCAGACCGACGGCTCCGAACACGAGGTAGCGGACGAAGTCCCCTGTGCCGTTGCCCTGGCCGTTGAGAACACCGAGCGGTGAGGAGGCGCTGTAGACCATGACGGCCCCGAAGGCCAGCAGGCAGAGGGCGGCAGTCATGAGGATGCGGTGCTCAAGGGGGGGCGCCACCCGGCGTCCCGGCGCACGGCGGCGCGGCGGGGCCTTCTCTTCCCGGGCGCGAGGGACGGCGGTGGCGCTGGTGGGCATCAGAACGCCTGCACCAGAGCTCGGAAGTGATCCCCGCGGGCCTCGAAATCCACGTACTGGTCAAAGCTGGCGCACGCCGGTGAGAGCAGCACCGTGTCACCGGGGCGGGCCTGCTGGCGCGCGGTGACCAGCGCGGTCTCCAGGTCTCCGCAGCGCTCCAGGGCGACGCCGGTGCTGGCCAGCACGCCCTCCAGCTCGGCGGCCGCCTCGCCGATCAGGTACACGGCGGCGCAGCTGCGCGCGACGGCGGGGGCCAGCGGGGCGAAGTCCTGCTCCTTGCCGCGGCCACCGGCGATCAGGCGCACGGCGCCGGGATAGCTGCTCAGTGCCACCAGGGTGCTGGCCACGTTGGTGGCCTTGGAGTCATTTACGAAGGCCACGCCGGAGCGCTGCGCGACCAGCTCCAGGCGGTGGGCCACCCCGGGGAAGCTGCGCAGGCCACCAGTCACGGCTTCGGGCTCGATCCCGCGGGCCAGGCAGGCCGCGGCGGCCGCCATCGCGTTCTCACGGTTGTGGGCGCCGGGCAGGGATATCTCCTGCGCGGACATCAGCACCTGGTCTCCCCACCAGAGCTGGCCGGCGCGAATCGAGACCTCGGCCTCGGGGCCGGTGCCGAACCAGACTCGGCGTCCGCAGCCCCCGAGGTCCTCGATCTCAAGCTCGTCGTGCGCGACAGCCACGTCGTCGTTGCCCTGGTTGGCGAAGATCCTCAGCTTGGCTGCTGTGTACTCGGCGTAAGTGCCATGTCGATCGAGGTGGTCGGGCGCGAGGTTGAGCAGCACCGCCACCTCAGGCGCGAAGGCCTCGGTGTCCTCGAGCTGGAAGGAGGACACCTCGCAAATCACAGTCGCCCGGGGGTCCACTGAGCCGATCAACGAGGTGATCGCCGTACCGACGTTGCCGCCCACAGCCACCGGCCGCCCCGCCTCGCGATGGATGTGGCCGATCCATTCGGTCGTCGTCGTCTTGCCGTTGGTCCCAGTCACGGCGATGAACTCGTTGTCGAGCAGGCGCCATCCCAGCTCCATCTCGCCCAGGACGGGCAGGCCGCGGGCGCGCGCTGCCGCCACCAGCGGGGCGCTGGCGGGAACGCCGGGGCTCTTGACGAGCGTCCCGGCCCCGGCGGCAAGGGCCTGGCCTGACGCATCGAGGTGCACTTCGACCCCGGCCTCAGAAAGCCTCTTTGCCGCCGCGGTCAGCGGCTCCGAGCGCCCAGAGTCACAGGCCATCACCTCCTCACCACGGGCGCGGAGGGCCAGCGCGGCGGCCTCTCCGGAGCGGGCCAGGCCGAGTACGAGGTACGGGCCGCCAGGGAGCGGCGGACGCGGCTTGGACACGGTGGGCAGGGTAGTGA
>JALYZQ010000182.1 GCA_030948805.1 Actinomycetota bacterium
GCCGCGCTCCCCGACATTGTCTCGGCTACGAGCCGCCCCGCCAACGCCGGGGCCAGCCCGTGGCGGACCCCGGCATCGACCTGGGCCTCCGTCACCAGCGCCTGATAGGCCGGTCCGACGCCCATGATCGCGCTGGCCGGATTGAGCAGGGCTTCGGGCACCGTGATGACCGAGCCCAGTCGCCCGAACAAGTCCAGCACCGACTTCTCGACTCCCGGATCGGCCTCCGGGGCGGGGGCGTAGCACACCACTCCCTGACGGATCTCCACGGGAGTGTTGGGCATCATGCGAAACACCGGGGTCGCTCCGAAGGCAGCCTGCAGCTGCGAGATCGATGTCGCCCCCAGAACCGACGCCACCGCCCTGGCGTGGGGCGCCAGCTGGGCAGCCACGTCGTCGAATTGCGCCGGCTTGTGGCACAAGACGATCAGGTCGGCCTCCCGGGCCACCTCCACGTTGCCAAGCGCTCGGCCGCCGAGCTCGTCGGCCAGCGCCTGCGCGCGGCCGGAGCCTCCGTCGGAGCAGAGCACGGGCTCGGCCCAGCCGCGCGCCAGGGCACGAGCCATGTTGCCGGCTCCGATCAGACCCACTTGCATGCGAGGAAATCTACCTCGCCGTCCCAGCGGCCGGACGGACGGGGGTCCGTCCGGTAAGCCTCAGGACTGGTTGAAGAAGCCCTTCTCGACCAGCCGAGCGCGCTCCTCGGCCGAAACCTCGACGTTACGCGGGGTGAGCAGGAAGACCTTGTCGGCGATCCGCTGCATGCCCCCGTCCAGCGCGTAAGTCAGCCCGCTGGAGAAGTCGATCAGACGCTTGGACAAGTCTGTGTCGGTGCTCTGGAGGTTGAGGATCACGGGGATCGTGTCCTTGAACTTGTCAGCCACGTCCTGGACGTCGTTGAAGCTCTTCGGGGCCACGAAGTGCACGCGAACGTCACCGCCGCCCCGCCCATTGCCCCCTCTGCCGCCAACCGGCCGCAGGGACGTCGTACGCCGCTCCGCGCCAGCGTCATCGGCGAAGATGTCGTCGATCTCATCGCGGCGACGGCGCGCCCCGAGCTTGCGCACGTTGGGGCGCTCCCGGTAGCTGTCTTGAAGATCGACCTCGGGCTCGCTGTAGGGTTCGAGCTCCTCCTCCTCGTACATGTGATCCTCGGCCAGGCCGAAGTAGACGAGCGTGCGATGCCATGTATCTCTGAAGGCCATGTGCGTGTCAGGGTTCGCGCCACCGGGCCGATTCCCTGCCCTGATTATGACGTCCTCTGGTACAGGATTGTCCCCAGGCGCACGATCGTCGCGCCCTCCTGCACCGCGACCTCGTAGTCCTGGCTGGTGCCCATCGACAATTGCCTGAGGCCGTGGGTCTCGGCCAGCTCGCGCAGAGCGGCGAAGTGCCGGCGGCTGTCCTGCGCGCGGGCGGTCAGCGGGGGCATGGTCATCAAGCCGACAACCGCGACCGGACAGCGGTCTAGAAACGCGGCCAGCTCGGAGGCAGCGATCCCGCTCTTGCCCGCTTCGCCGGCGACGTTGACCTCGACCATGACCCGCGTGGACTCGGTGCCGTAGCGAGCCAGCTGGGCCAGAGCCGATTCACTGGCCACGGAGTGGATGTAGCGGACCCGCGGCAGCACGTCTTTGACCTTGCGACTCTGCAGGTGGCCGATGAAGTCCCAGGTCAATTCTGCCGGCCCCGCTACGGCTTTGCCGGCCAGTTCTTGGGCCCGGTTCTCTCCCACCAGCCGGATCCCTCCCGCGGCCAGCGCGGCCAGCTCCTCGGCGGGCAGATACTTCACCGCGGCCAGGATCTCGACCTGGTCGGGGTCGCGTCCGGCGTCGCTGATCGACTCGCGAACGCGCCTGAGGTTCGTTCTTACGCCCTCGGCGGTCAACCCGCGGATCAGGTCAACCATGCCATTCCGGCCTGGCGACCGGTCACCCCGTGATCGCGTCGGTGGGAGAAGAGCAGCGAGGGGTCGGAGCAGATCGTGCAGACCCCGATATCCACGACGCTCTTGACCCCAGCCCGGCCGAGCTCGTGTACGGCGATGGCCTTGAGGTCGAGGTTGGCTCCCCGGTGAACGCGGGCGGGCGCGACGGCAAAGGTCCGGTGGATCTCCGGGCCGACCTCATAGCAGCAGGGCCCGGCGCCGGGCCCGATGGCCGCCGCCAGCGGTCCGGAGGCGCCCAGGTCCCGTAGCGCGCGGACGCCGGCGGCGATGATTCCCCCGGCCAGACCCCGCCAGCCGGCGTGGAGCATCGCCACCGCGCCGGGAGCGGCGATGGCCACGGGCAGGCAGTCAGCGGTCAGCACGGCCAGCGCCTGCCCCGCTCGGGCCGTGACTTGGCCGTCGGCCGGGATCAGCTCATCCGGGGCCACATCCTCCCCGCGAGCGCTTGTCAGCGCCACGACGGTCGTGCCGTGAATCTGGCGCACGAAGGCCACCGGCGCCCGAAGCTCGGCCTGCACGATCTGTCGGTTGCGGGCCACCGCCTCGGGATCGTCGTCAGTCAGCCGCCCCAAGTTCAGGCTCTCATACGGCCCGCGCGACACCCCGCCGCGCCGGGTGGTGAACACGGCGCGTGCCCCGGGGAGATCAATCGCGAAGTGCTCCCCGAGACCGTAGAACGGCTCGACGACACGGGACTGCGTCATCGCCGTCAGGGTAGTCGCTCGGGCTTATCCGAGCCGGCAATCTGCTGCTGCACCTCGTCTAGGGC
>JALYZQ010000239.1 GCA_030948805.1 Actinomycetota bacterium
CTCCGGGGCTACGTAGAGCAGCCGCAGCTGCCCGGCGCGTGCCCGTTCCAGCATGGCCGCGTTGGCCGTCGAGCCGGTTTGCGCGTTGACCATGGCCACCCGGCCCGGAGCTACCCGCTCCAGCGCAGACACCTGGTCTTGCATCAGCGAGACCAGGGGCGATACGACGAGCGTCAGGTCATCGCGCATCAGTGCGGGAAGCTGGTAGCACAGTGACTTGCCCGACCCCGTTGGCATGACCACGAGTGAGTCACGCTCAGCCAGCGCAGCCGCGACGGCCTCGGCCTGACCGGGGCGAAAGGCGCTGAATCCGAATCGGCTGCGCAGGCAGGCCAGGGCGTCCATGGGGCGCCCGAGACTAGCGGCGCGATCGGCGGCGACGGGGGACATGCACGGCTCCGGCCTTAAGGGGTGTGCCCAAACAGCCTAAGGCCCTGGAGAGGGCGATTAGAGGCGGGCGGCCGATGTGGGCGGCAGGGTCTTAGGCCAGGCTGAATGTCGACAGCAGCTACCGTCACAGAGAAAGGACGAGACGATGAAGACCCAAGCTCAGACGACCAACTTCCTCGGTGCGGTGCGCCAGATCTGGGACGAGATGGAGTACTCCCAGCGCCGTCTGGTGGAGATGCGCACCGGCATCCGCCAGACCGAACCGCATCGGCACCGCCGCGCGCGTCATGAGATAGACCGTCTCGAGGCGCTGTATGCCGCCGACGGACCCGACTCGCTGAGCGCTTAGGCCCGGAGCAGCGGCAGCCCTGACTCCAGGGCGAACTTCCCGTTGGCGGTCTCGCTCCCGGCCAGCGGGTAGTCGCCGCTGAAGCAAGCGTCGCAGTGGTTCTCACGCGTCTGGCCGATGGCCTCGTAGACGCCGGCCAGCGATAGGTAGTGCAGCGAGTCCGCGCCGATCTCTGTCGCCACCTCGGCCACGCTGCGACCGTGGGCGATCATCTCCTCACGCGTTGACATGTCAATGCCGTAGTGGCAGGGATGCTTGATGGGCGGTGAGGAGATCCGGACGTGGACCTCGGCTGCGCCGGCGGCGCGTAGCATCTGCACGATTCCCGGCATCGTGTTGCCGCGCACGATCGAGTCATCGACGACGACCAGGCGCTGGCCCTCCACGACTTCGCGAAGCGGGTTGAACTTCAGGCGCAGGCCGTGCCGGCGTAGTTCCTGGCCCGGCTGGATGAAGGTCCGGGCCACGTAGCGGTTCTTGATGAAGCCGTCGTCTTGGGGCAGCCCCGCGGCGCGGGCCAAGCCCCGGGCCGCGGCGTTGCCGGAGTCGGGCACGGGAATGACGACGTCGGCCTCAACCGGCGCTTCGCGCCACAGGATTTCCCCCATGCGCGAGCGGGCGACCTGAAGTACGTTGCCTCCCAGCTTCGTGTCCGGGCGGGCGAAGTAGATGTACTCAAACACGCAGAAGGCATGCCGCTCGGCGCCGGCCACGAGCTGGGTCTTGACCCCGCGCTCGGTCAGCGTCACAACCTCCCCGGGCTGCACGTCGCGCAGGAAGCGAGCGCCGATGAGGTCAAAAGCACAGGACTCGCTGGCCACGCAATACGCCGGTGTGCCCCCGGCCGCGGGGTCGATGACCCCCAAAGCCAGGGGACGCAGACCATGGGGATCTCGGAAGGCGACGACCGCGTCGTCGGTCAAGACGACGGTTGAGAAAGCGCCGCGGAGGCGGGGTAGCACGTCGGCCACCGCGTCCTCGATCCGCTCCGCCGGGTGGGTGGCCAGCAGGGCCGCGATGATCTCCGAGTCCGACGTGGAGCGAAACGGAACGTCACGCCCGCGCAACTCGGAATGCAGCTCCACGGCGTTGATGAGGTTGCCGTTGTGGGCCAGGGCCAGCGTGCGGTGGTCATCGCGGACGATCGGCTGCGTGTTCTCCCATTCTGAGGAGCCGGTGGTTGAGTACCGGACGTGACCCAGGGCCATGTCGCCGACCAGCGAGCGCAGGGTGTGCTCGTCAAAGACCTGGGAGACCAGCCCCTGGTCACGGATGGCCATGATGTTGCCGCCGCGTGACGCCGTGGCGATCCCGGCCGACTCCTGGCCACGATGCTGGAGTGCGAACAGGGCGAAGTACGCGAGCCGAGCGACGTCGTGCTCCGGGGCATAGATCCCGAAGACGCCGCACTCGTCGCGAGGGCCGTCGCGAAAGTCGAGGGGGGAAGGCATGCTGAGCGCCTGCTGTAACGAGGGTACCAGCGCCTTCACACGAAGCTGGTCAGGCCCCGATCTCGTGCCTCGGCGAGCTCGGAAACCGCGAGAGCCAGAACCCCTTCGAGCCGCAGCGACGAGCCGCCCACGGTGCCGATGATCGTGTGCCTCGCGAGTTGGGCCTCGGGCCCGGAGACGATGAACGCTCGGCCCGGCGCCTCGGCGAAGGGATCGAGTCCCGCGGGCAGCGCGACCGTGGCGCCGAGGCGACCCGCGATGCAGCACTCGGCCAAGGCGACCGCGAGTCCGCCCTCGGCGATGTCGTGAGCACTGGCCAAGGCGCCCGAGCGCACCGCGTCGCGCACCAGGCCGTGGGCGGCCCGGGCGCCCCTGAAGTCAAGCGGCGGCAACGGTCCGACCGGTGCTAGGCCCTGCAGCTTGGCCAGCTCTGACCCCTGCTTGTGGGGCACGAAGTCTCCGATCAGGGCAATGACATGACCCGGCGTGGCAAATCCGATCTGCCCCGCCCGGGCCGGGTCGGGCAGGCGCCCGACCATCCCGATCACCGGGGTGGGGAAGATGGGGCCCGCCGGCGCTTCGTTGTAGAGCGAAACGTTGCCGCCCACCACCGGCACACCGAGCGCCTCACAGGCGGCGGTGATCCCCTCCACCGCCTCCACCAGCTGCCAGGCCACGTGGGGCTTCTCGGGATTGCCGAAATTCAGGCAGTTGGTCAGGCCCAGGGGCTCGGCGCCCACGCAGGCCAGGTTGGCGGCGCATTCCAGCACCGCCTCGGCCGCCCCGACCCGGGGGTCACAGGCCACGCGACGGCCGTTGCCGTCGATCGAGACGGCAATCGCACTGCCGTCGGGCAGCATCAGCACCGCGGCGTCGGCCTGCTCCGGGCGGCGCACGGTGCGCGACTGCACCATGGGGTCGTACTGCTCAAAGACCGGCCGCCGGGAGGACAGGTTCGCGCTCGCCAGCAACGCCGGCAGCGCCTCGGCCGGGCTGACTTCGGCATCCAGCTCCGCGGTCCCGGGGGGATACAGAGGGCCGGACGGTGGCTCGGGCTCGAGGTCGTAGAGGGGGCAATCGTCGACGAGGATCTCCACCGGCAGATCAGCCGCCGCCCCATCGCCGCTGAGCACGCGCAGGCGACCGCTGTCGGTGATCTGGCCGATTGCCGTGGCCAGCGTCTCCCAGCGCGCGCACACGGCGATCACCTCATCCACGCGCGCGGGCTCAACCACGCACAGCATTCGCTCCTGGGATTCGGAGACCATGACCTCGAAGGGTTCCATGCCGGCTTCGCGCAGGGGAACGCGGCTGACGTCGAGGTCCAGGCCCACGCCGCCTTTGGAGGCCATCTCCGAGGCCGAGGAAGTCAGCCCGGCGGCGCCTAGATCCTGTAGCGAGACCAGCAGCTCGGACTCCAGGAGCTCCAGGCAGCACTCGAGCAGCTTCTTCTCGGCGAACGGATCGCCGATCTGCACCGACGGGCGCTTGGTGGCGTCCTGGTCGTCCAGCTCGGCGCTGGCCAGAACCGACGCGCCGCCGATCCCGTCTCGGCCGGTCAGGGCACCGAGCAGGACGAGGACGTTTCCGGGTCCGGCGGCCGCGCTGCGGATCAGGCGCTCGTGCGGAGCCAGGCCCAGGCACATGGCATTGATCAGGCAGTTCTGCTCATAGCTGGACTCGAAGTAGATCTCGCCGCCCACTGTGGGCACGCCGATCGAGTTGCCGTAGTGCCCGATGCCGGCCACCGCCCGCTCGAGCAGATAACGCGAGCGCGGCGAGGACGCGGGCTCGCCGAAGCGCAGTGAGTCCAGCACGGCGATGGGACGCGCGCCGACGGCAAACACGTCGCGCAGGATCCCGCCGACTCCGGTGGCCGCCCCCTGGAACGGCTCAACGGCACTGGGGTGATTGTGGGACTCGACCTTGAAGGCCAGCCCCAGTCCGCCGCCCACGTCAACCACGCCGGCGTTCTCTCCCGGACCCATGAGCACGTGCGAGCCCTCGGTGGGTAGGCGTCGCAGCAGCTTCTTGGAGTGCTTGTAGGCGCAGTGCTCTGACCACATCAGCGAGAGCATGGCCAGCTCCGTCGGGCCGGGCTCGCGCCCCAGGCGCTCCAGGATCAGCTCATACTCGAGATCGGTGAGCCCGAGCTCGCGATGTCGCAGATCAGACGGCAACGCGGTCGTCAACATGCGCCCTCATGGATGCAAAGATGCCGAGGCCGTCGGTGGACCCGGTCAGCGGATCCACGGCGTGCTCGGGGTGGGGCATGAGGCCGAACACGTTTCCGGCCTCGTTGCACACGCCGGCGATGTCGCGCAGCGATCCGTTGGGATTGTGGCCGGGCGCGTAGCGCAGCAGCACCTGGCCCTCGGACTCGAGCCGCCGCAGCTCAGGCTCGGGAGCGTAGAAGCGTCCGCTGGTGTGCTTGACCGGGATCGAGAGACGGCGGCCCACCGGGCAGGCGCACGTGAAGGGGGTGCCGGCCTGGGCCACCTCCAGCTCGACCTGGCGGAAGATGAAGCGCAGGGAGGGGTTGGGCAGCAGCGCCCCGGGGAGCAGCTGTGCCTCGCACAGGACCTGAAATCCGTTGCAGATCCCCAGGACCAGGCCGCCGGCGCGGGCGAACTCCGTCACCGCTTCCATCACGGGCGCGAAGCGGGCGATCGCCCCCACACGCAGATAGTCGCCGTAGGAGAAGCCACCGGGCACGATCACGGCATCGACGCCCTGAAGATCGCGCTCGGAGTGCCACAGGATGACCGCCTCGGCGATGCGCGCGCACGCCAGCTGGGCGTCGACCTCATCACATGAGCCGGGAAAGCGGACGATCCCGAACTTCATCGCTGAGACGTCCGCCGCACTAGCCCGC
>JALYZQ010000241.1 GCA_030948805.1 Actinomycetota bacterium
TCCCAGGCCGGGTTGCGACCCCCGCCGCGCCCGGGAACCATGTAGTAGAAGAGCAGCGCCGCCTTGCGCAGGGCGTGAAACACGGCCCGGCGCTGAGGCAGCCGCGAGTCTCCCCACGACAGCAGGATCGCCTCGCGCTGCTCGCGCGTGGCCTCCGAGAAGCGCTGCCATCCCCCGCCCCCGACTGCCCCCATGAGCGGGCTGTCCCACAGCGACAGCAGCGCGGCCAGCTGGCGCTGCTCGGACTCGCGCATCTGGGCCACCGCGGCCAGCACCGCCTCGGCGACCCCGAGGTCACCCGGGCTGGGCAGCCCGTTGTCGCTGGGACAGAAGGTGGCGCAGATCTCCTCCAGGGCCTGGCGGGCGCGCCGGGACAGCAGCATCGCCCGACCCTACCGGGTGAACGTAACCTCAGTCCAGCCGGTACTGACCGCGCGCCACTATCACTGCGCCGCCGCCCACACGGACCCGCTCAATGCGCTGCGCACTGCCCTCCACCACCGCCTCCAGAACCGACGGACGGCCAATCTCCTCCCCCTGGCGGATGTCCAGGCGCTGACCGAAGGCGCACTGGCCATGCCGGGCCAGATGGACGGCCAGGGGACCCGCGGCCGAGCCGGTGGCCGGGTCCTCGGGCACGCCGAGCCCGGGCGCGAACATGCGTGTCTTGACCCGATCGCCGTCCACGGCAAAGCAGCTGACCCCGATGGCACCAAGGCGCTCCAGCGCCCCCAGGTCCGGGGCCAGGGCCGCCACCTCGCGTTCGTGCTCCAGAGCCACGAACACGTGGCGCGGGCCGTTGTCATAGACCTCTACGGGCAGCGCAGAGTCCGCCACGCCCAGCGCTGCCAACAGTCCCGTCACAGCCTCGAACTCTGACCAGGTGGGGATGGGCTGCTCCATCTCGCCGTAGACGACTTGCTGCTCCTCGCGCTCCAGCCTGACCACGATCACCCCCGCCCCGGTCTGCAGTGAGACCAGTGCGCTTCCACTGGCCTCGCCGAGCACGAACGCGGTTCCGAGCACCGGGTGACCGGCGAAGGGCAGCTCGGCGGCCGGCGTGAAGATGCGCGCCTGGGCGTCGGCCTGGCTCGTGGCGGCAAGCAGGAACACCGTCTCGCTGAGGTTGAGCTCCCGTGCGGCGCGCTGCATCGTCTCGGTGCTCAGCCCTGACCCGTCGAGGAATACCGCCACGGGATTGCCCTCCAGAGGCCGGCGGGTGAACACGTCGGCGATCACGTACTCGCGCATCAGTGGCCCCCCATCTCCAGCAGCGTGCACACGGTGGTCCAGTTGCGCGCGGTGGCCGTGACGCCCAGGCCCTTGCCGGCCAGCGCGTTCCAGAGCTTGGACCGGGCCACCCCCTCGGGATGCCAGGCGTAGAGCTCGCGCCCGCGGATGGCCAGGGCCTCGGGTTCGGCGACCAGCTGGTGCAACTCCGCCACCTTGTCGGGGGCCAGCTCGCCGGAGAGGAAGCTGACCTGGTAGCGCTTGGGCTCGGTGACCAGCGCGCCCAGCGGGTCGTTGGCCACAACCTCGGCCAGCTCATCAGCGCTGCGGACGATCACCGGCACGTCGAAGCCGAAGCGGTCGGAGATGAGCCGGGCGCACTCTGACTCGAGCTCGAACGGCTCGGCGTCGGCGTCCAGGACGACGTTTCCGCTCTGCACATAAGTGCGCACGGCGCCGTATCCCGCCTGGCCCAGCACGGCGCGCAGGTCAGCCATCGGCACCCGCCGGTTGGGTCCCAGATTGATTCCCCGCAGGAGCACGATCTGGCGCACGGGGCGAAGTCTATTTTCCTGCCGGCGCGGGAAGTGGCGCAACTTGCCGTTCTCAATTGGACTACACCCCGGGCGCGCGTCGGCGATAGATTGGCGGCATGGAGGCTGGCCAGGGCCAGGGGGGACCCGTGGTGACCGCATCGGAGGTGACGCGCCGCTACGGCGAGGGCGACACCGCCGTCGTCGCGCTGCAGAGCGTCTCGGTCGAGATGCAGCGCGGCCGCCTGACCGCGGTCATGGGCCCCTCGGGTTCGGGAAAGTCGACCCTCATGCACATCCTGGCCGGACTGGACAAGCCGACCGAGGGCTCGGTGAGCATCGAGGGGCGTGAGATCACCGCGCTGAGCGATGACCAGTTGACCAAGCTGCGCCGTGATCACATCGGCTTCGTGTTTCAGTTCTTCAACCTTCTGCCCATGCTCACGGCGCGGGAGAACATGACCTTGCCACTGGCCATCGCCGGCCGTGATCCCGACCCGGAGTGGCTTGAGACGGTCATCGACGAGACCGGTCTGCGCGACCGTCTCGAGCACCGTCCAGCCGAGCTGTCGGGCGGCCAGCAGCAGCGCGTGGCCATCGCCCGGGCGCTGCTCAGCCGCCCCGATGTCCTGTTCGCCGATGAGCCGACCGGGAACCTGGACTCCCACGCCGGGGAAGAGGTTCTGGCCCTGCTTAGGCGCTCGGTGGAGTCGGTGGGCCAATCGGTGGTCATGGTCACCCACGACCCCCAGGCAGCGTCGATCGCCGACCGGATCCTGTTCCTGGCCGACGGTCAGCTCGTCAAGGACATCGGTCGCTCCAGCGAGGATGAGATCGTCGACGCCATGAAGGACCTGGCCGAGGCGCGGTAGCCCACGATGCTGCGGGTCGCGCTCAGAGGATTGGCCACCCGCCGCCTGCGGGCGGTGCTCACGGCCGTGGCCATCGTCCTCGGCGTGGCGCTGGTTTCGGGCACCTACGTCCTCACGGATTCGATCACCAACGCGTTTGACTCGATCTTCCAGACGGTGTACCGGGGCACCGACGCCACCATCACGGGCCGCAACGCGATCGATGCCGGCTCGGCTGGCGGTGGCGGTGGCGGTGGCGGTGGCGCGGGCGCGAACACTCCCGCCTTCTCGGCCTCGCTGCTGTCCCAGGTGCGGCGCCTGCCCGGGGTGCGCGACTCCCTGGGAGGCGTATCGGGCAGCCCGCAGCTGATCAAGAACGGACACGCGATCACCTTTGGCGGCGCCCCCAACCTCGGCTTCAGCGTCGATCCCTCAAAACCCCAGTTCAACTCGCTCAAGCTGGCCAGCGGGAGTTGGCCGGGACCGGGGCAGGTGGTGGTCGACACCAACACGGCGTCCAAGAAGAACCTCCGCGCTGGCCAGACGATCGGCGTCCAGGCCAACGGTCCCGCGGTCCGGATGCGGATCTCGGGCCTGGTGCGCTTCGGCAGCGCCAGCTCCATCGGCGGCGCGACCCTGGCTGGCTTTCAGCTCGGCACCGCCCAGCGCCTGTTCGGCAAGGTGGGCAAGCTCGACCAGATCCGGGCCAGCGCCAAGCCGGGCATCACTCCCCAGCAGCTGGTCGCCCAGATCCGGCCCATCCTCCCCCGCGCCACCCAGGTGCGCACGGGGGCGGCCGAGGCCAACAAGGCCGCGGCCTCGACCAACAGCTTCCTTTCCTTTCTGAAGACCTTCCTGCTCGTGTTCGCCGGAGTGGCCCTGTTCGTGGGCAGCTTCGTGATCGCCAACTCCCTGTCGATCACGATCGCCCAGCGCACACGTGAGTTCGGCACGCTGCGCACCCTGGGGGCCACGCGCCGGCAGGTCCTGCGCTCGATCCTGTTCGAGTCCCTGACCATCGGGATCGTGGCCTCGGTCGTCGGCCTGCTCGTCGGCCTGCTACTCGCCCAGGGGCTGTTCGCGCTCTTCAATGCCGCCGGACTGACGCTCCCCAACAGCGGCACCCTGGTCAAGACCCGCACGATCATCGTGGCCATCGTCGTCGGAGTGGTCGTCACGGTCCTGGCCAGCCTGCGACCGGCCCTACGGGCCACTCGGGTCGAGCCGATCGCCGCCGTACGTGAGGGCTCGGTTCTGCCCGAGCGCCGGCTGGCCCGCTACCGAACGGCGGGCTCGGCCGCGGCCACCGCGCTGGGCTTCGCCGGCGTGCTGCTGGGCTTGTTCGTCGCCTCAGGTACCGGTCCGACGCTGGCTCTGATGGGCGCCGGTGCACTGCTGGTCTTCATTGGGATCGCCCTGCTCAGCGCGCGCATCGTCCCCACGCTGGCCGGCTGGATCGGCTGGCCGGCGACCAAGCTGGCCGGGGCGGCCGGCCGGCTGGCCCGGGAGAACGCGCGGCGCAACCCTCAGCGCACGGCCTCCACCGCCTCGGCGCTGATGATCGGCCTGGCCCTGGTCACCCTGGTGGCCATGCTGTCGGCTGGCATCATTGCCAACTTCCGAAACTCGGTCAACGAGCTGTTCACCGGCGACTACGCGATCACGGCCGAGAACAACTTCTCCCCCATCCCGACCGCCGCGTCCCGGGTGGCCAGCCACGTCCCCGGGGTGACCGCGGTCGGCGACGTGCGGGCCGGACAGGGGCGGGTGCTGGGACACAACGCGCAGCTGACCGCCGTGGATCCGGGGCTGGGTCAGGTCATCCGCCTGCACTGGACGCACGGTTCTCAGGCCGTGTTCGGCCAGCTGGGGTCCGACGGCGCCTTCACCACCGACTCCTTCGCCCGAGATCACCACCTCCACGTGGGCTCGCCGGTGGCCATCGAGACCCCCACCGGCACCCAGGTCCGCCTAGTCGTCAAGGGCATCTTCAAGCCCCCCGACGGCGGCTCGCCGTTTGGTCCCGTGACCCTGTCGGCCGCCCGCTGGGACCGGCTCTACCAGCAGCCCGAGAACCTGTTCGCGTTCGTGAAGATGATCGGGGGTGAGTCGGCGGCCAACCGGGCCACTCTGCACGCTGCGCTGGCCGCCTTCCCCAACGCCAAGGTCCAGACCCGCCACGCGTTCATCGACAATCAGATCTCCAGCCTGACCAGCGTGCTCAACATCCTCTACGTGCTCCTGGCCCTGTCGGTGATCGTCAGCCTGTTCGGGATCGTCAACACCCTGGTGCTGTCGGTGTTCGAGCGCACGCGGGAGATCGGCATGCTGCGCGCGGTCGGGGCTAGCCGGCGCCAGATCCGGCGGATGATCCGCCATGAGAGCGTGATCACGGCGCTGATCGGATCGGTGATCGGAATCGCTCTGGGAATCGCGTTCGGCGCCCTACTGGCCGCGCGCGTGGCCTTCATCGCCTTCACGATCCCGGTCGGTTCGCTGATCGTGTTCGTAATCGCGGCCTGGGTGGTGGGGCTGCTGGCGGCCATCTTCCCGGCCCGGCGGGCCTCCCGGCTACAGCCGCTGCAAGCGCTGGCCTACGAGTAGAAGAGCGGGTCCTGCCCGGGGATACCCACCCCGTCGGCCCGGCCGCCGCGCGGGGACTGCTGGCCCAGGGCCACAGCCATATCCCGGGCGATCGCCGCTTCGGAGTGCGACGCGATCAGCGGCGACTCGATGCCCTCCACGTGGACCAGCGTACGGCGTCCGTCGCCACGCTCACCGCCCTCCAGCGGGAGCAGGGCGTAGATCCGATCAGCCCGCACGAACTTGCCGTACCCCAGTGCGACCAGCGGCATGATCCGGGCCATGTCTCAGGTACGCGCCGCTTAGTCGCCGAGGATGAGGGCCAGGCGCCGTTCCAGGACCGCGCCTAGGACCTCGCGGACGGTTCCGGGCTCAAAGCGCTCCACCAGAGCCGACAAAAAGCCCTCGATGACCAGGCGCTTGGCCGTCGGCTCGGGGAGTCCGTGGGAGCGCAGGTAGAAGAGCTGCTCGGGGTCGACCTGGGCCACGGCCGCGGCGTGCGTGCAGCGCACGTCGTTGGCCTGGATCTCCAGGCCGGGAATCGCGTCGGCGTGAGCGCGTTTTGACAGCAGCAGGTTGCGTGACTCCTGGAAGGCGTCGGTCTTCTGAGCTCCGGGGTCGACGATGATGTTGCCCTTCCAGACCGCGCTGGAGCGGTTCTGAAGCACGCCGCGAAAGGCCAGATCCGAGGTCGTGTTGGGTGCGGCGTGCTCCTGGGTGGTGTCGAAGTCGATGTGCTGGCGCCCATGGCCCGCGTAGGCGCCGGTCACTCGAGCGTCGGCGCCCTGGCCACCCAACCGGGTTTCCATGCGCACGTGCCCGCGGGCGGATCCGAAGCCCAGCGCTACCCAGTCCAGCCGACCGTCCCGGCCGACCTCGGCCCGCTGGGCACCGAAGATCCAGCTGCGTTCCGAGAGGTCCTGGCCGCAGACGTAGCGCAGCCGCGCGTTGTCGGCCACGATCAGCTCGGTGACGACATTGAGCACGCCGTCGATCTCTGAGTCAGCCGACAGATACTGCTCCCAGACCTCGGCCTCGGCGCCCGCCTCGACCACAATCAGGGTGCGCTGGTTGAGCAGCGTCCCGGTGCGGGCCTGGACGGTCCGCAGTGAGATCGGCGTCGCCACGGCCACCCCGGCGGGCACGTAGACGAAGGAGCCGCTGCGAAAGCCGGCGTCGTTGAGGGCCACGAACACGTCGTCATCGGAGACCAGCGATCCCAGATGGCGCTCCAGCAGCTCCCGGTGATCCTCGATGGCCTGGGCGATCGTGGTGACGATCACCCCGGCGGGAAGCTCGGCCGAGGGGACTTCGAACAGGCCCGGCACCGGGGCGTCGACCGGCTCCTCCTGCGCCACGCGCTCATAGGCGGCCAGGTCGAGGCCGGAGAGGTCGGTGAACTCCCAGCCCGGGCGGCCCTTGAACTGGGGCAGCTCGACGACAGCCCCCGATTGGCTAGCCAATCGAACCTTCCATCTGCAGCTCGATCAGCCGGTTCATCTCGACCGCGTACTCCATCGGGAGCTCCTTGGTGATCGGCTCGACGAAGCCGTTGACGATCAGCTTGGAGGCCTCCTCCTCAGAGATGCCGTGAGACATCAGGTAGAAGAGCTGGTCATCGCCGACCTTGGACACGGTGGCCTCGTGACCGACGTTGACATCGTCCTCGGAGATCCGGATCGTCGGGTAGGTGTCAGAGCGCGACTGCTCATCCAGCAGCAGCGCGTCGCAGACGACCTTGGAGCGAGCTCCGTGGGCGCCCTTGGCGATCTCCAGCAGCCCGCGGTAGGAGCCGCGGCCGCCGTCCTTGGAGATCGACTTGGCGAAGATGTTGGACGTCGTGTTGGGCGCCGCGTGGATGATCTTGCCGCCCGCGTCCTGGTGCTGACCGGCGCCGGCGAAGGCGATCGAGAGGATCTCCCCGTGCGCGCGCTCGCCCATCAGATAGACGCTGGGGTACTTCATGGTCAGCTTGGAGCCCAGGTTGCAGTCGACCCACTCCACGGTGGCGTCCTCCTGCGCCACAGCGC
>JALYZQ010000254.1 GCA_030948805.1 Actinomycetota bacterium
GTCCTCGATCGACGAAGAGCGCGCAGCAAACGGCCGGCTGACTTGGGCCGATTGGTAGCCTGGCGCTCGGGGCATGAGAGAAGATCCAGCTCCTTTGCTGGGGGTGCCACCACTGCGATCGTCGGCCGTTGGGTCGGCCGTGGTGATAGCCCTCGCGGCGCTGGTTGAGCTCGGCCTTCGCCTGACGCCGTCCTACGACCCCTATGGGTGGCTAGGTTGGGGCCGCCTAACCATCCACGGGGCGCTCGATACCGGCGGCGCGCCCACCTGGAAGCCACTACCGTGGCTGTTCACTACTCCCTTGGCCCTGACCGGCGGCGCGGCCCCAACTCTGTGGCTGATCGTGACCTGCGCCGCCGGGCTGGTCGCCCTGCTCCTCGCCTATCGCCTGGCGTCGATGCTAGCCGGCCGGGTCGCGGGGGTGACCGCGGTCGTGGCGATCTTGCTGTCCCGCGACTGGTCTGCCCTGATGCTCACCGGCAACATCGAGCCGGGCACCACGGCTCTGGTGCTGGGCTCACTGGACCGCCACCTAGCGGGTCGGCGCCGCATCAGCTTTGCCTTGCTCTGGCTGGCCTCGCTGATGCGCCCGGAATCTGGCGTGATCCTGGTGGCCTACGGTGCGTGGCTGTGTAGGAGAGACCCGGGAGCTCGGCCCCTGGCCATCGTGGGAGCGCTGGTCCTGCCGCTCCTGTGGTTCCTGCCTCCTTTCGTGGCCACCGGGCACTTCCTCGGCGCCGAGGACGCGGTATTCAACTCGGGCGGCGCCTCGCATAATCCGTTCACCGTCCTCTATCGGGGCGCCAGAATCGTGCCCTGGCCGGTGGCCATCGCGGCGGCGGTCGGGCTGGGACTTGCCCTTCGGGACCGGGCCTTGGCGTCAGTCGGCCGGCGCCGGATTGCCGTCGCCCTGGCCGCGGGGGCCGCCGTCTGGGCGCTCAGCGCAGCGACGATGGCCGTCGTGGGCTTTCCCGGTGTCCAGCGGTTCATGATCCCAGCGGCGGCGGCCGGGTGCGTGCTGGCCGGAGCGGGCGTCGCGTGGTCAACCTCGAGGGTCCTCGGCCAGTTGCGGTCCCGCCGTTCGCCGCTGGTGGCCGCGGCATTGGCCGTCGCGATCGCCGCGACGGCCTGGTACGGCAGCTTCCGCGTCAACGACGCCAGGCGGTCGATCGCGACCGAGCAGGCTCGCTCCTCGGTCGATCGGAGCCTCCGCACCGTCGTGGCCGAGGCCGGGGGCGCGAGACGGGTGTTCGCCTGCGGCCTACCGACCGCCGACGGCGGCTTCCAGTCGACGCTCGGTTGGGATCTCGGTGTGGCCGTCGGGCGGGTGCTGTACCGCCCGGCGCGCGACGTTCATCTCCGGCGGCCGATCGTGCTGTTCGCCGACCGGCCCCGGTACGCCCGGCTCGGCCGGGGCGGGGACGAGCTGGCGCGCTACGGGCCCTGGCGGGTGATCGCGCTGCACGGCGTGCCGGGCTGCTGACGGGCCATCACGGCGAACCCCGCCGACATCGTCAGGTTTCCCACGCCGGCCAGCCGCAGTCCCAGCTTCGCCCCGCGCCGGCTGACTGCGGGCGAGCAGAGCGCCGCTGCCGTCGACTCTCACGCTGTCCCGTCCCACCCTCACCCGTCCGTGAAAGCTGGCCAGCGGGTACAGCGACGCACGAGAGCACCGCTTCTCGGAGTGGGAGCGGGCGTCCCGGCAGGCTGAAGGCCGGTCGCGTGGCGACAACCACGATGCATGGCGACAGGCATCGGCGTAGAGAAACGGTCCGGCGATCCCCTCGAGCGCTGCGCGTACGGAGTTGCGACCGGGGACGATCAGCAACTGCTGCAGTTGGTCGCCGGCGCGCAGATGCGCCAGCAGGATCGTGTGAACGCAAGCTCGATCGATCAGCTCGACCTGCGCGAGATCGAGGATTACCCGAGGGACGCCGAGGTCAAGGGCTTTTTCCAACGCCTGGACAAGAGCGGGCGCTCGGTCCCCGGTCAGCTCGCCGGAAATCGATGCGGTAATGCTCGAGCGAGCGGCGGGTGCGCACCACGGCCCCGAGATCGGACGGTCCGGGCGGGCTTCCAGACGCTGGCGCCGGGCATGACCCGACTGCGGACCGGGTCATGGGCCACCGACGAAGGGCAGCCCCTGGCAGGCCTGGAAGAGGCGCTGAACCTCGGCGGGGCCGGGGACGATCACCAGGCGGACGCTCTGGCACGTACAGCGCTTGGCCAGCGCCACCACGAGGGCTATCCCGCTTGCCTCCATCGAGGTCGCGCGACTGAGATCGAGCACCACGCTCTCGGGACCACGCCCCAGCGCCTCGGCGACAGCGTGGCGCATCCGATCCGGCGCTGCCGGATCCCACTTGCCTTCCACCTGAATCGTGCTCGTGGTGCCCTGCTGGCTAACCACGATCCCCAGTTCCGGCGGAAAGATGCTTATCGCGCTGGTCCGACCGGTCACGACGTTGGTGCTCCTCGACCTTGCTAAAAATCTGTCGTGGAGCGACCGTTCACCCGGCCCGGATGGCTGGCCATCGACTCTACGCGCTGCTGCGGCTCAGTCGCACGTCGCCCGCCGGGCCGCAACATGAATCTAGCAGTCCGGACGTGCGGCCCCGCGAGCTGTCATGCTGTAAGGAACCTCTCGGGCGGCAGCACTGCCTCCGCGGGTTTCTTGCGCAGGGCCGTTAGCCGTCTTTCCCTCGCCCAGCGTGGGTGAACTTCTTCCTAGGGAGGGGCGAGATTGGACCGGTTATGACCGGCCAAGAGGAGCCAGAGCCAGAGACTCCGGACGGGTCTCTCTATGCAGCGATTTCCAACGCGATCGTCAGGATCCTCCGAGAAAACACCGGTCGGGGCC
>JALYZQ010000112.1 GCA_030948805.1 Actinomycetota bacterium
TCGCCTCGGTGATGGCCCGCGACGAGGGCTGGATGGCCGAGCACATGCTCATCCTCAAGCTCACCTCGCCCGAGGGCGCAGTCAAGTACATCGCCGCGGCCTTCCCCAGCGCGTGCGGCAAGACCAATCTGGCCATGCTCATCCCCACCCTTCGTGACTGGAAGGTGGAGACGATCGGCGACGACATCGCGTGGATGAAGTTCGGCGCCGATGGTCGCCTCTACGCCGTCAATCCCGAGGCAGGCTTCTTCGGCGTGGCGCCGGGCACGGGCGAGCTGACCAATCCGAATGCGATCAAGACCCTGGTCGCCAACTCGGTGTTCACCAATTGCGCCCAGACCGATGACGGCGACGTGTGGTGGGAGGGGCTGACCCCCGACCCGCCGGCGCACGCCATCGACTGGCACGGCAACGATTGGACGCCAGCGTCGGAGACGCCCTCATCCCACCCCAACGCGCGCTTCACCACGCCCTCTTCGCAGTGCCCGTCGATGGCCCCTGAGTGGGAGGACCCGGCCGGGGTGCCGATCGACGCCATGCTCTTCGGCGGGCGGCGCTCGACCGTGGTCCCGCTCGTGCACGAGGCACGCGACTGGGAGCACGGGGTCTTCCTGGGCTCGATCATGTCCTCGGAGACCACCGCAGCCCAGGCGGGCGCGGTGGGGAAGCTCCGCTTCGACCCGATGGCCATGCTCCCGTTCTGCGGCTACAACATGGGCCACTACTTCGCCCACTGGCTCGAGCTCGGCGCTGCCGACGGCGTGAAGCTGCCGAAGATCTTCTACGTGAACTGGTTCCGCAAGGACGAGGCTGGCAAGTTCCTGTGGCCCGGCTACGGCGAGAACTCGCGCGTCCTGGCGTGGATCTTCCGGCGCTGCGAGGGCACCGGGCAAGGTCAGCAGACGCCTATCGGGGTCGTCCCCACCGCCGGCGCGATCGATACCGAGGGCCTCGATGTCTCCGAGGAGGCAATGGCCCAGCTGCTGGCGGTCGATCCCGAGGAGTGGAAGGCGCAGCTGCCGCAGACGCACGAGCATTTCGCGCGCTTCGGAGATCAGCTTCCGCCCGAGCTCGCGGCGCAGCTCCAGGCGCTCGAAGACCGCCTGGGCTAGCTCCGTCCGCTCACAGCAGCTTCACGCTGGGGAGCGCGCCGTTCTTGATCACGAGCTCGGCGCGCTCGGATCGGTAGCCGGGGGCGGCGATGGTGATGTAGATCCGGTCGCCGGCGTGGTACACGAGACCGTCGACGGAGGCGATCAGACGTCCCAGCTTGCGCGTGCCCGCCTGGACCGCCTTGATCGGGCAGCCACGACCGTGACACGTCGTCGTCACCCGGGCGTTTCGCGGCAGGTGCCCGATGCGTATGCGGCGCAAGCGGCTGCGGGAATGGTTCCACGTCCAGCTCAGCGTGATCTTGACCTTGAGCCGCCGGCGGTGGCCCCGGCGCTTGGGCGGCGGCGCGGGGACGGTCACGGTCACGGGGGTGGAGACCACCGGAGGACCGACCGGCGCTGACACCGGGGTGGGCGTCGGGACCGGAGCGGGGGGCGTGAAGTACGCCTGGAAGGCGATCTCGTAGCCACCGCCCGACGGGGTGGCGATCGCCGGGCTGGTGCCCGGGGCCATGCCCAGATCGGTGTTCCCCGAGCTCACCTTGCCCGCGGTCCACAGGAAGCCGGTGTTGGCCTGGAAGGCGGTCTCGTACCCTCCTGCGGACGCCGTGGTGATGCTCGGGCTGGTGGCGGCCATCATCCCCAGCCCCGTGGAGGCCCCGCCGGTTGGCCTGTCGTCCCACAGCAAGCCGGTGTTGGCCTGGAAGGCGCTCTCGCAGCACGTGGCGGCGGGACCGGTGATGCTCGGACTCGTGGCGCTCTTCATCCCCAGCGAGGTCGAGACCCCGCCCGCGTGTCCGTAGTGCCAGAGCACGCCGGTGTTGGCTTGGAAGGCGATGTGGTATCCGCCCCCGGTCGCCGCGGTGATGGCAGGGCTCGTGCCGGCCGCCATCCCGAGCGCGGTGTTCTTGGTGCCGGCGGTGCCGTAGGTCCATAGGAAGCCGGTGTTCGCCTGGAAGGCGACCTCGTAGCCCCCGCCGGACAGGGCGGTGATCGCGGGGCTGGTGTGCGCTTTCATCCCCAGGGCGCTGCGTTTGGCGCCGGCGGTGCTGTCGGTCCATAGGAAGCCGGTGTTCGCCTGGAAGGCAACCTCATAGCCGCCTGCGGGGAGGGCGGTGATCGCGGGGCTGGTGCCGGGCATCATCCCCAGGCGGGTGTTCCTGGTGCCGGCGGTGCCGTAGGTCCATAGCACTCCGGTGTTCGCCTGGAAGGCGACCTCCTAGCCCCGCCGGACAGTGCGGCGATGCTCGGGCTCGTGCCGGCCATCATCCCGAGATGGGCATTCCCGGTGTGCACCGTCCCGTAGGTCCACAGATTTCCGCCGATGGCCATCGCCGCCGGAGCTGAGGCGCCCAGCGAGCACGCGACGGCGAGCGCGGCGAGCAGGCCGGTCCGGTGAGTGCGTTGGAGGTTCACGGGCGGGACTTACCCGCGCGGGCGCTCCTCGACACTTGCGTAAGCTCAGGAA
>JALYZQ010000019.1 GCA_030948805.1 Actinomycetota bacterium
GGCCACGGCCGCGGGTGAGCGCCTGCCGCTGGTCGCGCTGGCCGCGCCGACGGGCAAGGCGGCGGCACGTCTGGCCGCCGCGGTTCACAGCGAAGCCACGGGCCTCGACGTTCCCGAGGCGGTGCGCGCGAAGCTACTGGAGCTGCCGGCCGTGACCCTGCATCGCCTGTTGGGCTGGCGCCCGGGCAGCAGCAGCCGCTTTGGCCATCATCGCCGGCGCCGGCTTCCCCACGATGTGGTCATCGTGGATGAGACCTCGATGGTCTCGCTATCGCTGATGGCTCGGGTGATCGAGGCGCTGCGCGACGACGCGAGGCTGGTCCTGGTCGGTGACCCCGGACAGCTGGCCTCGATCGAGGCCGGGGCAGTGCTGGGCGACATCGTCGGACCGGCTGCCGATGCGCCCCAGCGTAGCCCGGCGGTCGCCGCGCGCCTGTCCGGGGTGACCGGGGCGGCAGTGCCGTCTCGGGCGCGCAGCCACGGGCCGAGCTTGGGGGACGGAATCGTCGTGCTCGATCGCGGCCACCGCTTCGGAGCCGGGATCGCCGAGCTGGCCGCGGCGATTCACTCCGGCGACGCCGACACGGTGCTCACGGTGCTGCGTGACCCTCCGGCGGGGGTTCGCTGGATCGAGATCGACATCGCCATCGAGTCCGAACCGGCGGCCGTCCGCGAGGCCATGCTGTCCAGCGTCGAGGCGATGGTCACCGCCGCCCGGGAGGGTCGCGCCGCGGAGGCTCTCGAGGCCCTGGGCGGCTTTCGCCTGCTCTGCGCCCACCGCCGCGGTCCCTACGGCGTATCGACGTGGACCGGGCGTGCCGAGGGGTGGCTGGAGTCTGAGCTGTCCAGCCCGAGCACCGGCGAACGCTGGTATCCGGGCCGACCTCTGCTGGTCACTGAGAACGACTATGAGCTGGGGCTCAGCAACGGCGACACCGGCGTCGTGGTGCGAGTCGGCGACCGGGTCCGGGCCGCGTTTGAGCGTGCCGGCGCGGTGATCGAGTACAGCCCGACACGGCTGGGCGCCGTGGACACCGTGTACGCGATGACCATCCATAAGAGCCAGGGCTCACAGTTTCACACCGCCGCCGTGCTCCTGCCCGATCCGGAGTCGCGGATCCTCACCCGGGAGCTGCTCTACACGGCGGTCACCCGGGCCCGCCAGGAGCTGATCCTGGTCGGTACGGCCGAGGCCGTCCGCTCCGCGGTGCTCCGTCCGGTGGCGCGCGCGTCGGGCCTGGGCTGGCGATTGTGGGAGCAGCCCTGAGCCGCGGCGCGGGCTTGGCCCGATGGCCAACCTGTCCTGTCCGCCGGCATATGGGACTTCCGCTGGCCCAGATGTCAAACTACCGGCGCCCGGCGAGTTTTCCGCACTTTGCGGACTGAAAGAGAACGGAGAACGTGCTTGTCCATCGGTGCGAGCCCACCACGGCCTCTGATTGCCGTCACCACGTCGGAGGTGCGGCGCAGTGAGTCTGTGCAAGCGACTCCACAGGGCGAGCCACCGCGCCATGAGATGGCCCTGGGGCTCAGCTACCTCCAGGCCCTGGAGGCAGCCGGCGCGATCCCCCTGGTTGTGCCTCCGCTCTCGGCGCCGCTGGTCAGCGCGCTGCTGGATCGGGTCGACGGCCTGTGTCTGTCGGGCGGCCCCGACCTCGATCCTGAGGCCTACCACGAGCGCCGTCACGAGCAGACCGGTCCGGTCGAGCCGCATCTCGACCAGTTCGAGCTCGAGCTCGTCCGGGCCGCCGACCAGCGGGGAATGCCCATCCTGGCCATCTGCCGCGGGCTACAGCTCCTCAACATCGCCCGAGGTGGCTCGCTGCATCAGCATCTTCCCGAGTTGGTGGGCGAGGGCGTCAACCACCGTCAGCCCCAACCCGGCGCCGAGCCGACGCACTCCGTCGCGCTGAGCGGAACCAGCCAGCTGGCGGACATCCTGGGCCGCGATCAGATCGAGGTCAACTCCTTCCATCATCAGGGTGTGGCCAGGCTGGGCGACGGCCTGATGATCACCGGGCGCGCCTGCGACGGAACCGTGGAGGCCCTGGAGGCCGCCGATCGCGAGTTCGTGCTCGGGGTGCAGTGGCACGCCGAGTGCCTGGTGCAGCGTCCCGAGCATGCCGCCCTGTTCACCACCTTCGTGGACACGGCGGGGCGGTGGCGCTCACGTGCCTCGCACCTGCGCGTGGCCTGAGGCCGCGAGCGCGTGTGCGGCTTTGCCGGTGAGCGGGCTTTCGGCCGCGCGGCCGACGCGGACGCGGTGCAGCGGATGGCCGACACGATGCGCTCGCGGGGACCCGACGGCGCCGGTCACTGGGCCCACGACGGCGTCGCCCTGGCCCACCGCAGGCTGAACATCATCGATCTGAGCAGTACCGGTGATCAGCCCATGACCGATCCCGAGGTGGGGCTGACCGTGGCCTTCGATGCCCGGGAGATGGTCGTCAACTCCTCCCAGAACGGGGGCGGGAAGGACACCTGTGTCATCGACCCGTGACCGAGTCGGGCGTTGGCTCAGGCGTCTGGACCAGGCGTCTGGCTAGGCACGGGGTCCGGCCATCTCGGCCTCGGTGGCCCCGGGCTCTCCCCCGCCCCCGCCCCCGACCCCGGCCCCGGCCCCGGCCCGGCGATGCTTGGCGAAGAACCCGTCCAGCGCCTCGTGGGTCTCCCGGGGGCGCTCGAGCTGGGGCACGTGTCCGCAGTTGAGCTCCAGGTGACGAGCGGCGGGCAGCGTGTCGCGGACGTGGCGCTCAAAGCTGATCGGCACCAGCGGGTCCTTGCGACCCCAGACGAACAGGCTCTTGGGCTTCAGCCCCGACAGGCGCGTCCAGAGACCGTCGGGGCCATGGGGCTCCTCCAGGTAGATGTTGCGGGCGGCGGCATAGAAGGCGGCGCGCCCACGCGGGGTCAGGTAGGAGCGCAGGAACTCGTCGATGCCCGCCGCCGTCCACTCCTCACGGGCCCCGGGTATCAAGCGCCGCACGATGCTCTCGACCACGACCCGGGGCGCGGGCTGGATCAGGCCCAGCCGGGGTGAGACGAGGGTCAGCAGCGGGGCCCACGGGCGCTCGCGCAGCCAGGCCAGGGAGGGGGCCAGCAGGCCGATCCTCCCCACCCGCTCGGGGTAGCGCAAGCCGATCTCCAGGGCCACCCGGCCCCCCATGCTGTTGCCGACCAGGTGCGCCTGCTCCAGGCGCAGGGCGTCCAACAACGCGACCATGGTCCGGGCAAAGTACGCGGCGTCGTAGGGGGCGCGCAGCGGCTTGACCGAATCACCGAAGCCCGGCAGATCAACCGCGATCGTCCGGTAGGGGCCGGCCAGCGCGGCCACCGTGGGCAAGAACGACACCTTGGTGGCCCCGAGCCCGTGCAGCAGCAGCACGGGCGGACCGGCGCCGGCCTCGGCCAGTGAGATCCGCCCTTCCGTGGTCTGGACCTGGCGCAGGCGCAGCCGGCCGTCGGATGCGGCCGACGTGGCGGCCAGGAAGCCGACGCCCAGGTGCAGGTCACGGCGGATGCGCAGCCGCCCGGCCCGGTAGGCGGCCATGCCCCCACGGACATCCTGGGCGATCTCAGCCCAGGTATCGGCGTCCGCGGTCAGGGTGGCGTCTGGGCTTCCCCGGCCGGCGGGCACTAGCTTGGCCGAGCCCTGGCTGTCGAGGACGACGTCCGATGGCTCCGGACCGGCTCCGGCCAATCGGATGCGCGCCGAGGGGCGCCCGACCTCAAACACGTCGGGGTCGTAGCGGCGGACCAGCGCACTGAGGATCTCGGGTTGACGGGCGGACATGGGAGTGACCGGGCTTCTCTCCCCTCTGGTCGGATTTCTAAGCGGAGCATGGTCACAGAGCTCGCTGCGAGCGCAGACCGGCGTGTGTCACCGCTGCCCGGAGCCCAGACCGCGCGTGCGTCACCGCTCCCCGGAGCCCAGCCCGCGCTTTGTCAAGATGGACCGGATGCCCGAACTCAAGATCACCGAATTCACCGACCCCGGCTGCCCATTCGCCTGGTCGGCCGAGCCAGCGCGCCGCCGCGTGCAGTGGCTCTACGGCGAGCAGCTCAGCTGGGAGCTATGCATGGTCGGGCTCTCGACCCGCCCCAGCGACTATGAGGACAAGGGCTTCACCCCCGAGCGCCAGGCCTCCTCCTTCTCCCACCGACACCACATGCCGATCGACTTCTCTCTTCGCCCCCGCATGGCGGCCACCATGCCCGCCTGCCGAGCGGTGGTGGCCGTACGACGCCATGTGCCTGAGCAGGAGGCGGCGATGCTACGCGCGCTGCGCGTGCTGCACTTCTCCGGCTGGCTTCTGGATGAGCCGGCAACGCTGGCAGCCGCCGCCGATCAGGCGGGCATCGACCCCGATGCCCTGGCCGCCTGGATGTCTGAGCCCGAGACCGAGGACCTGCTAGCCGCCGACCTAGAGGCCGCCCGCCAGCCCACCCCGAGTGCCCTGGGGTTGGTCCACAAGCTGGCTGGAACCGACGATGGCGGCCACCGCTACACCTGCCCGTCGTATGAGATCCAGCGCTCTGACGGCGTTCACCTGTCCGTCCCGGGCTTTCAGCCCGTCGACGCCTATGAGGTGGCGATCGCCAACCTCCTACCCGAGGCGCGGCGGGGGCGGCGCCGAGCGAGGTTCAAGACGTCCTGGAGTGGGCCGACGCTCCGCTGGCCACGGCCGAGGTGGCCGAGGTGTGCGAGATCGACCTGGAGGACGCGCGGGCCCAGCTCGGGACGGTGGCCGAGGAGCAGCACATCGGCTTTGAGGGGCTCTGGCACCTCAACGGCAACGCGCCGGTCTAACCGTCGCACCGGGGCACCCGGCCCCCCTCCCCCGCGAAGGACGCGGGTTCAGGTCTGGCAGACCGGACACCAGTAGGTGGTCCGGCCGCCGATCGTGGCTCGGCTCAGCAGGGCGTGTCCGCAACGCGGGCACGCCCCCTCCCGACTCCTCGCGGGAATGAAGCGCCCCGTGTGCGCGCCGCCCTTGGCGATCGCCGAGCGGATCGCCGCCCGCAGCTCACGCCGCAGTCGGTCCAGGTCGTCGGCCGAGAGCTCTGAGACAAGCCGGCGGGGGGAGATCCGAGCCTGCCAGAGGACCTGGTCAGCGAGCAGGTTGCCCACCCCCGAGATCGACCGCTGATCCAGCAGGCGGGCCTTGATGGGCGCGCGACCGGTACCTATCCGGCGCCTGAACTCGGCCCGGTCCACGTCGGCGGCGTCGGGGCCGACGTGGCTGAAGTCAGGGTTGAGCACGGCCCGCCCCAGGCGGCGCTTGTCGCGCAGGGCAAACCGGGTTCCGTCGTCGAAGGCCACGGCAAAGCGGTCCCAGCGGGGCACCTCACCCGGGCCCTCGAGCACGATCTTTCCCGCCATCCCCAGGTGCAGGCCCAGCACCGGCCCGTCGCCGGTCTCCATCCACAGAAACTTGCCCCGCCGGTGCGCGCTGACCAGCTCGTGACCGACGAGCGCGTCGGCGATCTCCCCCGGTTGGTGGGGACGGCAGACATAGGTATCGGCGTCGTCGACGGCGGCGATACGCCGCCCGAGCACGGTCTCGAGCGTCTGGCGGGCGCGCTCGGCCTCGGGCAGCTCCGGCATTCCCTGGAGCCTAGAAGGGCCGGGATCGCGGATGTGACAACGTAGGCTCGGTGAGCAGCACCCTCCAGCGCCATGCGGTTGGCCTGACCTGGTATGAGAACGACGCCATGGCCCGGGCTGCGCACGCGCTGCGCACGGCCGAAGGGGTGTGGCTGCTCGATCCCTTTGATGACCGCGACGCCCTGGCCGCCGCCGCCGAGTTGGGGCCACCGGCCGGGGTGGTGCAGCTCCTCAGCCGCCACAACCGCGACTGCGCGGCCATCGCCCAGCGCCTTGAGGTAGCCCACCACCGGCTTCCGGCCAGCCTGCCGCAGACCCCGTTTGAGGTCATCTCGGTCGTCGACCGGCCGTGGTGGCAGGAGATCGCCCTGTGGTGGGCGCAGGAGCAGACCCTGGTCGTGGCCGAGGCGGTGGGCACCGCCCCCCTGTTCGCCCTCGGGCGCCCGGCCGGCGTGCATCCCATGCTGCGTTTGCTTCCGCCCCGGGCGGCCCTCGGAGGCATACATCCGCGGCGGCTGTTGGTCGGCCACGGTCCGGCGCTGGAGACGGGCGGGGATGAGGCGCTCGTAGCGGCGCTCTCATCCTCCCGCTCGGACGTGGGGCGGTTGCTGACCAAGCTCCCCGGCGCCATGAGAAGCGGCTCGCAGGCGCCGGCTACAGGTTGACCGAGGCCATCCCCGACTCGTCGTAGCGGTCCCCGGAGACGGCAGGCAGCTCGGCGTCGATCCGCGCCCGGTCCTCCTCGGTCAGCTCGAGGTCGAGCGCATCCGCGTTCTCCTCCAAGTACTTGCGCCGCTTGGTGCCGGGGATCGGCACCAGATCCTCGCCCTGGGCCAGGACCCAGGCCAGCGCCAGCTGGGCCGCGGTGACGCCCTTCTGCTCGGCGATCTCGGCCACCTTGGCCGCCAGCTCCTGGTTGGCCTGGAGGTTGGCCCCGGTGAAGCGAGGGCCCTGCCGGCGAAAGTCGTTCTGGTCCAGGTCGTCGGGGCTCTTGAAGCGCCCGGAGAGAAAGCCCCGCCCGAGCGGTGAGTAGGGCACGAAGCCGATGCCCAGCTCGCGGCAGGTGGGCAGAATTTCATTCTCAGGCTCGCGACTCCACAGTGAGTACTCGGTCTGCACGGCGGTGATCGGATGCACGGCGTGGGCGCGGCGGATGGTGTCCGGAGCTGCCTCGCTGAGTCCGATGTGACGGATCTTGCCCTCGGCGACCA
Source organism: Actinomycetota bacterium (assembly GCA_030948805.1). Classification (GTDB taxonomy): domain Bacteria; phylum Actinomycetota; class Thermoleophilia; order Solirubrobacterales; family Solirubrobacteraceae; genus Palsa-465. The sequence goes on from JALYZQ010000019.1 coordinate 6,820, forward strand.
GCTCCGCCAGCGCCCCCACGGTCTCCTCGATCGCGACGTTGGGATCGACGCGGTGCTGGTAGTAGAGGTCGACGTAGTCGGTGCCCAGCCGCTTGAGGCTGCCCTCAATCGAGCTGCGCACGTGATCGGCGGAGCCGTCCAGCGGCCCCAGCGTCGAAACGTCGCCGGGCTGGGTGCTGGACTCAATGCGGCGAGCGAACTTGGTCGCGATCACGTACTCGTCACGGTGTCCCTTGACGGCCCGACCCACCAGCTCCTCGTTGGTCATCGGTCCGTACAGCTGAGCGGTGTCCAGGAAATTGATCCCGAGCTCCAGCGCGCGCTGGATCGTGGCCACCGACTCGCCTTCGTCGGTGGTTCCGTAAAAGGCTGACATCCCCATGCAGCCGAGGCCCAGGGCCGAGACCTCCAGTTCACCGAGCTTGCGTGTCTCCATAGGGGCGCTCCAATCTTGGGCGTACAGGTCCTCCCCTTCACCTTAGGACGGCGCGGGACGTGCGACGATGGTCCCATGCCCGCGTCGGCGCAGCACGGCGAACCCGTGGAGTTCGCGGTCGGCGAGCGCACGGTGCGGATCACCAGCCCCGAGCGGGTCTACTTCTCAGCGCGCGGGGAGACCAAGCTGGACCTGGTCCGCTATTACGCGAGCGTGGGTGAGGGGATCGTCCGCGCGCTGCGCGAGCGCCCCTGCATGCTGCACCGCTTCCCGGGCGGGGTGGATGGCAAGAAGGTCCATCAGAAGCGCCTGCCCTCGGGGGCGCCGGACTGGATCGACACCGTCCGGGTTCATTTTCCCCGCTACGGCCGCCACGCCGATGAGCTGTGTGTGACCGAGAGCGCGGCGGTGATCTGGGCCGTGCAGATGTCCACAGTTGAGTTTCACCCCTGGAACTCACGCCGCGCCGACACCGAGCGCCCGGACGAGTGGCGCATCGACATCGACCCGATGCCCGATTGCAAGTTCGCCACCGTGCAGCGCGTGGCTCACGTCGCCCGCGAGGTGCTGGATGAGCTGGGGGCGGTCGGCTGGCCCAAGACCTCGGGCGCGGCCGGCATCCACGTGTACGTGCGCATCGAGCCCGACTTCGGCTTCCAGGACGTGCGGCGAGCCGCCCTGGCCTTCGCGCGTGAGGTGGAGCGCCGCGCGCCGGGCGAGGCGACCACAACCTGGTGGCGCAAGGACCGCGAGCCTGACAAGGCTTTCGTGGACTACAACCAGAACGCCCGTGACCACACGATCGCCAGCGCCTACTCAGTGCGCGGCGTCAGTGAGGGCACCGTGTCCACCCCCATCACGTGGGAGGAGAT
>JALYZQ010000053.1 GCA_030948805.1 Actinomycetota bacterium
TCGAGCAGGAAGTTGGCCGGCTTGATGTCACGGTGCACGATCCCCCGCTCATGGGCGTGATCGAGGGCCAGGGCCGCCTCGCGCATCCAGCGCCGTGTGTCTGCCAGCCCGACCGCCTGGGCGCGCACGGCATCGGCCACCGTGCCGCCCGAGAGGTACTCCATGACGATGAACGCCCGCGGCGACGGCTCACCGTTCTCGGGCTCGATGTCCCCCACGTCATAGATCGTGACCACGTGGGGGTGGTTGGAGACGCGCGCTGCGGCGCGAGCCTCGCGCATGAAGCGCCGCACGGCGAACTCGTCCTGGGCGAAGCGGTCGGCCAAGACCTTGATGGCCACCTGTCGTCCCAGGACCCGGTCGTCAGCGCACCACACGGACGCCATGCCGCCGGTGGCGATATGGCGACGTACGCGATAGCGCTCGGGAAGTTTGAGCCCGAACGCGCGCTCCGTCGAGCGCCCGGCGCTAGTGCTCATCAGAGTGCCTATCTACCCGATTGCGGTGGTTGGCAAGCCAAAGCAGAACCCCCGATGGTAGACGGCGGGGGATCAGGCGGCGCCCTCGAAGCGCCGGAGTAGGTGTTTATACTCGCCCGCGATGCCCAAGACCTGTCATGTGTGTGCCAAGGGGCCGGCGTTCGGCCACAGCCGCAGCCACTCGATGATCGCCACCAAGCGACGCTTCGATCCCAATCTGCAGCGGGTCCGAATCGACGATGCGGGCACCCCCCGTCGGGTCTATGTCTGCACGCGCTGCCTGAAGGCCGGCAAGATCGCCAAAGCCAAATAAGGTGGGGGACCACAAGGTGGTTGCCCCGCAGCGATCGGGCCATCGTCGGGGTGTGTCCGATCCCAGCATCGTCCGCTTCCGCGCGATCGTGGAAGCGGGGCTGGCGGCACTGGAGGCACGCCGCGAGGAGGTAAACGACCTCAACGTGTTCCCGGTCGCCGACGGCGACACGGGCGACAACATGGTCCTCACCCTGCGGGCGGTGCTCCAGGAGCTCGACCGCCTGGCCGGCGCCTCGCAGGGCCGCACGATCGACGAGATCGGGCGCGATGAGATAGTCGCGTCAGTGGCCCGGGCGGCGCTGCTCGGAGCTCGAGGCAACTCCGGCGTAATCCTCTCCCAGCTGATTCGCGGCGCCGCCGAAGAGCTGGCCAGCCGCCCTGGTGAGCTCGTCGACCCTGTGCTGATCGGCGCCGCCCTGGCCCGCGCGGCCGACCAGGCCTACGGTTCGGTACGCGACCCCGCCGAGGGCACGATCCTGACCGTGGTTCGCGAGATGGCCCACCGGGTGGCCTCTGAGCTGGCCCACTCCCAGGGCGCGCGGCTCGGTACCGAGGCCACCGTGCTCGAGCAGGACGAGGTCATCGCCCGGGTGATCGAATGCGCACTAGACGCCGGTCAGGACTCGGTCCGCCGGGGCCCTGACCTGCTGCCGATCCTGCGTGATGCTGGCGTGGTCGACGCCGGCGGCTACGGACTGACTGTCCTGCTGGCCGGGATCGTGGGCGCGTTACGGGGCGGCGAGGCGCCGGCGCTCGAGCATCACGCCGCCGCTCGCGTCTCCCATCCCCAGCACGCCTCCAGCACGTTTCGCTACTGCACCAACTTCGCGGTCAGCGGCACGGGGCTCGAGCAGCGAGACTTCATCACCGGTCTGGAGCGCATCGGCGACTCGGTGCTGGTGGTCGGCGACACGACCACGCTCAAGGTTCACCTGCACACCGACGACCCTGATGCCGCCACGGCTCTGTTTCACTCCGCCGGCGTCGTCTCCCACCTCGACGTCGCTGATATGAGCCTCCAGGTTCAGGCTCGCGATGCCCGCCTCCAAGCCCGCTCCGGGATGACGTGCGGGGCCCTGGCCGTCGCCAACGGAGAGGGAATGCGGGGGCTGTTCGCCAGCCTCGGCATCGGCATCCTGGACGGTGGCCCGACCCTGAATCCGTCCACCTACGACCTGCTGGCCGCGATTCACGCCATCGACGCCGAAGAGGTGGTCGTGCTGCCCAACAGTGCCAACGTGATCATGGCCGCCGAGCGAGCGGCCGAGCTGTCAGAGAAGGCGGTCACGGTCGTCCCTACGCGCTCGCAGCAGGCGGGGCTGGCCGCGGCGGTCAGCCTCGATCCCGAGTGCACCGCGGCCCAGAACACCGCGGCGATGCTGGCCACGCTGGAGCACGTGCGCACCGGGGCGGTGGCTCCCGCCGCCCGTGACGACGCCCAGGGCCGCTTCCGGGCCGGTGACGCGGTGGGCTTCGTCGAGGAGGAGCTGATCGCTTGGGGCGCCCCCCGCGAGACGCTGGCCGGCGTGCTGGCCGAACTGGCTGCCGACGCAGAGTTGATCACCTGTCTGCGTGGCGCCGATGCCCCGCTCGACGACCAGACGGTGCAGGCCCTGGCCAGCGACGACGTCGAGATCGAGATGTCCAAAGGGGGACAGCCGAGCTACTGGTGGCTGCTAGCGGCCGAGTAGCCGCCGGCGCAGCGGATGTAGGCCGACCGCCCGGGCGGTCATCATCGTGGTGTAGTGGCCGCCACCGCATTTGCCAGTTCACGCCCGCTTGCCGCCCCTGAGCTGGCTGGCGCGCCGGTGCGTTACCCGCGCCCGTCGCGCCTGGATGATCCGCCCGCCGTGGAGGGTGCCAAGGCCCGGCAGGCTGCGGCCACACTGGGGCTGGACACGGTTGGCGCGTTGCTGGAGCACCTCCCGCGTGACCGGCGTGAGTCTCGCGCTGTGGCGGCACTGATGGCCGGGGAGGTGGGGACAGTGGTCGTCGCCGTGCGCAGCATCGCCGCGCGCCCTGTGCGCCGGCGCGGCATGCGCCCCCTGGTCGAAGCGACCGTGGCCGACGACACGGGAGCGATGAAGGCCACCTTCTTCAATCAGCCGTGGCTGGTGGCGCGCTATCGGCCGGGAACTCGCCTGGTCCTGCACGGTAAGTACGAGGCTGGCCACCGCTTCCGCGTCCAGGGCCATGCGCAAACGAACGAGGCGACCAGCGGCGCCGATGGGGCGGGGTGGGCGGGACAGTATCCGGCCACCGAGGGACTGTCCTCAACTCAGATCCTGGCCCTAGTGCGCGGCCACGCGGACGCGCTGGCCGACATCCCTGAGCCGCTGCCCGCGCTGCTGCGGGCCCATGAGCGCCTGCCGGAGCGGCGCAGCGCGCTGGCCGCGGTGCACTTCGACGGCGATGCCGCCCAGGGCCTGGGACGCCGACGGTTGGCCTTCGAGGAGCTGTTGCTCGTGCAACTCGGCCTGCTGCGCCGACGGCGTCTGCGCCGCCGGGGCACCGAGGCGCCCGTGCTCGATTCGCAGCGTGAGCTGACCGCCCGCTGGCTGGAGACCATGCTGCCCTTCGCGCCCACCGGCGACCAGCTGGCCGCCATGAGCGCGCTGGACGAGGATCTGGCTGACCCGCGGCCCATGCAGCGCCTGTTGATGGGGGAGGTGGGGTCGGGCAAGACGGTCGTTGCCCTGTACGCGCTGCTGCGGGCCATCGAGCACGGCCGCCAGGCCGCCCTGATGGCGCCGACCGAGACGCTGGCCGAGCAGCACTTCGCCACTCTCCAGGCGCTGATGCCCGGCCAAGCGGTCCCGATCGCCCTGCTCACTGGCTCCACTCCGAGCCGGCGACGCAATGACGTGCTGGCCAAGCTGAGCACGGGCGAGCTGTCGCTGATCGTCGGAACTCATGCCCTGATCGAGCCCGCGGTGCAGTTCGCCGACCTGGCCGTGGCCGTCGTCGATGAGCAACATCGCTTCGGGGTGCGCCAGCGCGCCGCCCTGGACGCCAAGGCCAGGCCCGGTCTGAGCCCCCACGTCCTGCACATGACGGCCACGCCGATTCCCCGCACGCTCGCGCTGGCCGGTTACGGCGATCTGGACTTCACCCAGCTGCGTGAGCTTCCCCGTGGCCGCCAGCCGGTCCAGACCTACGTCTGCTCGACTGAGCCTGAGCGCGCCCGGGCCTACGACCGCATGCGGGAGGAGCTCCGGGCCGGACGTCAAGCGTTCGTGGTCTGCCCGCTGATCAGTGAGTCTGAGCTGCTGCAGGCGCGGGCGGCGACGGCCGAGTTCGAGCGGCTGCGCGATGGCGAGCTGAGCGACTTCCGGGTCATGCTCATGCATGGACAGCTGCGCCCGGCGGCCAAGCAGGAGGCGATGGCCGCCTTCGCCACTGGAGCCGCCGATGTCCTGGTCGCCACGTCGGTGATCGAGGTCGGCATCGATGTCCCCAACGCCAGCGTGATGCTGGTAGAGGACGCCGAACGCTACGGGATCTCCCAGCTGCACCAGCTGCGCGGGCGCATCGGCCGCGGTGAGCACCCGTCTCTGTGCCTGCTGTTCGGGGCCAAGGGCTCGGCGCGGCTCAAGGCGCTGGCCGAGCACGGCGACGGCTTCCGGCTGGCCGAGATCGACCTGGAGCTGCGCGGGGAGGGAGAGCTGGCGGGCACCCGTCAGAGCGGGCTGGCCCAGTTCAAGGTGGCCGAGCTTCCGCGCGACGCCGAGCTGCTGGAGCGCGCCCGGGTTCGCGCGCAGCGGATCGACGGGGAGGATCCGGACCTGATCGAGCCTGAGCACGCGCTGCTCCCGGATGCGCTGGCGCGAGTGTTCGGGGCCGAGGCTCAGGCTCCCATCCGGGCCTGATGCGGGTCATAGCGGGCCGCTTCGGGGGGCGCGAGCTGATCGCGCCTCGGGGGCAGGCCACCCGTCCGACCTCGGATCGGGTGCGCGAAGCTCTCTTCTCGATCCTGGCCGATGTCGAGGCCACACGCGTGCTTGACCTGTTCGCCGGCTCGGGCGCGCTGGCCATCGAGGCTCTGTCGCGGGGAGCCTCGGCGGCCACACTGGTCGACTCCTCGGTGGCCGCCATTCGCGCCGTGCAGCGCAATCTGGGCACGCTGGGAATCGAGGCCGAGGTCGTGCGCCAGCCGGCCCTGCGCTTCCTTGGGCGCGCACAGGCCGACGTGCGTCAATACGATCTCGTCTTCCTCGATCCCCCATACGGCCACGCGGGCTCGCTCTGCTCAGAGCTCACCGCGGCTCTGGTGCCGGTACTCGCGCCCGCGGGACGGGTAGTCAGTGAGAGTGACCGTCGCCAGCCGCTGGAGCTCGGGCTCGAACTGCTCGACGAGCGCCGCTACGGCGACACCCTGATTCGCATTCACGCCTCCCGCCCCTCGCACCCTGATCCGCATTCACGCCTCCCGCCCCTCGCACCCTGATTCGCATTCACGCCTCCCGCCCCTCGCACCCTGATCCGTCCCTGCCACGGGGCAAACCCTGATCCCAACATGACTCCTGACAACCGCATCGCCATCTGTCCGGGCACGTTTGACCCGATCACCTACGGACACCTGGACGTGATCTCAAGGGCCTCGGCCATGTTCGAAACCGTGGTCGTGGCCGTGGTCAACCTTCCCTGGCGCAAGGGCAACACGCTGTTCACGGCCGAGGAGCGCGTCGCCTTCGTTGCCAACGCGACCCGCCAGTTGCCCAACATCGAGATCGAGACCTTCAGCAACCTGCTGGTCGACTTCGCGCGTGAGCGCGGAGCCATGACGATCGTCAAGGGACTGCGCGCGATCTCCGACTTCGAGTATGAGCTGGAGATGAACCAGCTAAACCATCGCCAGGCGCCGGATATCGAATCCGTTTACCTGATGGCGTCGGCCAAGTACAGTTTTCTGAGGTCGAGCGGTGTCAAGGAGCTTGCGACCTTCGGCGGGGACGTGGATGATCTGGTCCCGGATGAGGTGGCGCGGCGCCTAAAGGAACGGCTCGGGCGATAACGAATTAGAGGTCGCAAATGGATGTCCTGGTACTAATCGACAAGCTGGACGATCTGGTCCACAACGCCAAGCCGGTGCCGCTCACCGACCAGGTGCGCGTGGACAAGGAAGAGATCTACGACATCTTGGATCAGATGCGGGCCACGATTCCCGAGGAGATCAAGCAGGCTCGCTGGATCGTTAAGGAGCGCCAGGAGATGCTGGCCGAAGCCAAGCGCGAGGCCGAGAGAATCGTCAAGGAGGCGCGCGAGCGCCAGGAGCGCCTGATCTCCGACGAGGAGATCACCAAGCAGGCCGAGCGCGCCGCCGAGGACATCATTGAGGACGCGCGGGCCCGGGAACGGGAGATCCGCCTCGGCGCCGAGGACTACGCCGACGAGATCCTCAACACGCTCGAGGTCAACCTCAGCAAGTTCATCGCCGCCGTCCAGCGCGGGCGCGATCGGCTGGCCGGCAAGGACGAGCCGGCCGAAGTCTCCTGACCCCGCTTTGACCAGCCCTTAAGGCCTTCTCCCGGGGGGGTGTTGGATGGCAACGTCGTATATCGACGTCAGGATCCAACTGCCTCGAGCGGAAAGGCCGATCAGTCGACCTCGAACGAGCTCAGCCCCTCCGGGGCTTCCTCGGTGACTCTGACCTCGCGGACCCGCGCGCGCTCTGGACCCTGTCGGCAGAACGCGATCACGTCGTCGACGCCGTCCTTAGGTCCTTCGAGCACGACTTCCACGGTCCCGTCGTCACGGTTACGGACCCAGCCACCCACCCCCGCCCGCTCGGCCTGCCCACGCGTGGAGTCCCGGAAGAACACGCCCTGGACCTGTCCTCGCACGACCAGGCGGCGGCGGATCGGGTCCTCGGCCATGACCTTTCACGCTAGCGACTGGTCTTTCCGTCCGTCCCTCGCGCAATGCTGGGCGGCCCATGAGCACCCTGTTCTTGCTGCTTGGACTGATAATCGGCGCCGGCGTCGTGGCGCTCGCGCTGCGGCCGCGGCTGCGGGCCGGGACCCAGGAGGCCAGGCGGGCCAGCGCGCTGGAACTGGAGCTGGCTCGCGCTCGCTCTGAGCTCGAGCACGAGCGGCTGCGCGCCGAGGAGCGGCTGGTCACTCTCAGCGACGCTCAGGAGCGGTTGTCGGCCTCCTTCAAGGCCCTGAGCGCCGAGGCGCTGCAGTCCTCGATGGCCCAGTTGGCCGAGCTCTCGCGGGCCCAGCTCCAGACGGCCCAGGTCCAGGCCAGCGGGGACCTGGAGAAGCGTCAGGCTGCCGTCGAGCAGCTGGTGGCGCCCCTCAAGGAGCAACTCGGCCGCGTCGACGGTCAGCTTCTGGCCCTGGACCGCGAGCGCCGGGAGTCACGCGGGCGTCTGGAGGCGCAGCTGCGGACCTTGAATGAGACCGGCGAAAGGCTGCGCAATGAGACCGGTGCCCTGGTCACCGCGCTGCGCAAGCCCAACGCCCGGGGGCAGTGGGGGCAGATGCAGCTGCGCAACGTGGTTGAGCTGGCGGGCATGGTCAGGCATTGCGACTTCTCCGAGCAGTCCTCGCTGGCCGGCGGCGAAGGCCCGTTGCGGCCGGACCTGGTGGTCAACCTGCCCGGCGGCAAGCAGGTCATAGTTGACGCCAAGGCGCCGCTTCAGGGGGTGCTCGACGCCTATCAGGCCCGCGACGAGGCCGAGCGCGAGCGCCACATGCGCGATCACGCGCGCCTACTGCGCAAGCATGTGAAGTCTCTGGCCGACAAGGCCTACTGGGCCGGCCTGGACAGCACGCCGGACTTCGTGGTCATGTTCCTGCCCGGAGAGCATCTCTACGGGGCGGCCCTGGAGGCCGACGCGGCCTTGATCGAGGACGCGATGGCCCGGCGCGTGCTGATCGCCACGCCGACCACGTTGCTGGCCATGCTGCGAGCCGTGGCTTACGGGTGGCAGCAGGAGCGTGTGGCCGAGTCGGCGCAGGCGATCTCGGATCTCGGGCGCGACCTGCACACGCGGCTGGTCAAGCTCTCTGGACTGCTGGCCAACGTGGGCGCGCGCCTCAACAGCACGGTGAAGGCCTACAACGAGACAGTCGGTTCCTACGAGGCCCGTGTGCTTCCGGCGGCGCGCCGCTTTGCCGACCACGGCGCCGTGGCCGATGGCAGCGAGTTGCCCGAGCTCGAGCCGGTGACCACCAGCCCGCGCAGCGTCAACGCCCGTGAGCTGACGCTCGAGTTGGGGCTGGACCCGCCGTCGGCGCCGGAACCGTTGCCGGCGCGCCGCCTACGGGCGGCCGAGTAGCCCGCCGAAAATCCCCGCCGCGGGCCGCGGCGTGCCAAGGCCCACTCGGGCCCACGGACGACGTCAGGACGGACTGCGGAAGGCCTCGGCGGTCCCGTCGTTGTGCCAATCCCACCAGCGCAGGAGATCCTGGAGCTGGTGGGGCAGAGGTCGCGCCGAGGGCTTGCGGATCTTCACACGGTCCAGGGCGGCGGTAATCGGAAGCCCTTCCCGAAGCGCCACCACGCCGGCGGCCACCGCCGCCGAGCGCTGCCAGCCGGCTCGGCAGTGGACATAGGTGGTCTGACCCGCGTTCAGCCAGTCGCAGACCGTCTCGACGGCGAGCTCCAACGCCTCGGCGGGGATGCTCCCGTGATCCTCCAGGCTGATGCGGGTCTCCGCGATGCCCGCCGCCTGGAGTGCAGCCGCGACTGCCGAGCGTTCGTTTTGGGCGTACTCGGAGTCCTCGGCCAGGTTTAGCACCCGGCGCACGCCCAGGCGGTCGAGCACTGAGACATCGGAGGCATCCAGCGGATAGGACCCGACCAGGAGGCCGTCGTGGACGTCGGCGAAGCCGTACGTGCGAAACCAGTTGGACACGCCGTAGATGTTCCCGGTTTGCCGGCGTCGAAGGCGCCAGGCAAAGCTCGTCAGCCCGCGCGTGATTGGATATCGCGATGCCTGGAGCCATCGCCGACGGCGTTCACCTCGCCGGCACGTTGGTGCGGGCGGGGCTGCTGCGCCCTGGACGCCCGGATCGCAGCCTGCGCGCCCTCGTCGCCCTGCACCGCTGGGGCCCGACGCTGCCGGCCAGCTACACGGCCGCCGCGGCCCGGTACCCAGACGCGGCGGCGATCGTCGACGAGCTGGGCACGCTGACCTTCGCCCAGGTAGAGCGACGCACCAATGCCATCGCCCGGGGGCTCGCCGGTAGCGGGGTTCGCGAAGGCGACGGAGTGGCGATCATGTGCCGCAACCACCGCTGGTTCGTCGAGGCGAGCATCGCCTGCGCCAAGCTGGGGGCCAACCTCATCTACCTCAACACGTCCTTCGCCGGCCCCCAGGTAGCCGACGTGGTCGCGCGGGAGGCCGCCCGAGCGGTCATCTTCGACGCCGAGTTCGCCTCCGCCGTGCGGGCGGGCATCGGATCGCGAACCGGCTTCGTCGCCTGGACCGAGGAGGACGAGGGCACGGGCTGGCCGTCGCTGCAGGAGCTGGCCGCAAGCCGCATCGAGGAACCGTTACCGCCTCCCGCCGAGCCGGGCCGGACGGTGATCCTCACCTCCGGCACCACGGGAACCCCTAAGGGGGCCAATCGCGCCAGCCCCGACTCACTGGCACCCGCCGCTGCCCTGCTCGCAGCCACCCCGCTGCGAGCAGGGC
>JALYZQ010000064.1 GCA_030948805.1 Actinomycetota bacterium
GGCAACGTCCGGGCGGCCGGGCCGGCGACGAAGAACAACAGCCACACCCCGTCACGGCCTGCCTTGACCGTGAGGCCGACCAGAACGATCGCGATCAGCGTCTCCCACAACGTCATCCGGGCTCGCCAAGCCCGGTAGGCGAGCAGCAGCGCGGCCGCCGCCATGACGACGTCGAGTGGTGCGAGCAGGGACAGTGGGCCCCACATCCCCTCGCCGCGCTGCGCGGCCAGGTTGGTCAGCACGCCCCCGTAATAGCCGACGGTTCTCAGTCCCGCCGGAGTCAGGCACAGGGCCAGTGCGCAGGCGGTACCCACCGCCACCGACTGAAGGGGGGCTTGGCGGGCCCGCTGGAAGGTCAGGTAGGCGAACACGATGCCCAGGCCCAGTAGCGCCGCGCCGTGCAGATTGGACCACGCCGCCAGCAACGGGACGGCCAACCAAACCCGGTTTGAAGGGGAGCGAGTCTCGGCACGCAGGAGTGCCACCAAGACCGGGAAGAGAGCGAGCGAGAACATCTGCACGCGGGCGATGGCCAGGCTCGGCAGCGCCCCGAGGGCGACGAGCAGCAGTGACCCAGCCGTCCCTACCGGCTCCGCGCCGCCGGCCCGCGCGTCCCGGGCCAGGATGGTCATCGCCCCGGCCACGGCGAGCAGCTGGGCCAGCATCAGCCCCCGGTCGCCGAGGGTTTGCTCTAGCCCGGCGAAGATCAACTCGGCCAGCACCAGGGCATTGGGCCAATGGCCAGTCGGCGCAAAGGCGAACGGCACCCCAGCCGGGACCGAACCCCGGGCCGCGATGACGTGACCCAGAGCGGCCAGCCACTGCGAGTCGGCGCCCACGCGACCCAGCAGTGCGGCCAGGGCAACCGTCGTGAGGATCGCCCCGGCCAGCACCAGGCGCGGGCCGACCGCACGGAGATCGAGCTGCGAAGACACTTTCCTGACGTATCGCCCTGTGAGCCGGGGGTGCACCTAGACCTTCGTCGAGGTTGACCTGTCCCTTGGTCCGATGCGAGGAGTGAGGACTCCGACGATCCAAGACCATGTCCTCACTGGCCCTTCCGCGCGAGGCTGCCCGCAGCCCAGCGCAGGGAGGGAAGTTGGCCCGTCGGGCGGCCAGCCACGGCTATGAGATCGTGCTGGGCACGCCGCTGGCGATGCTCGCGGCGGTGCTGCTCATCCAGCTGCCCAAGGCCGTCAGCGTCGACAGCTGGCTGGCCCTGGTCGCCGGGCGCGCGGTCTGGCAGGGGGGCATCCCTCAGCACGAAACCCTGACCGTCCTCGCCCACGGAGTGGCCTGGGTGGATCAACAATGGCTCTCGCAGCTGCTCAGCTACGGCATCTACCTGGTCGGCGGGCTCGCGTTGTTGGGATTGGTCAACGTCGGCCTGCTCATCTCCGGAGTGGCCGGCGCCACCTTGGCCGGCCGACGGCTGGGGGCGCCGTTCCTCTCGACGCTCATCGCTCTGCCCATGTGCGCGACGATGATCACTCCCTCACGCGAGGTGCGAACCCAGGAGTTCGCGATCCCCCTCTTCATGGCGCTCGCGTACCTGCTCGTGAGGGATGGGAGAAGCCCGTCGCGGCGCGTGTTCTGGTGCCTTCCCATCCTGACCCTGTGGGCGAACCTGCACGGGACGGTGACGATGGGCGCGATGCTCGTCGCCCTGTACGGGGCCACGGGCCTGTGGGAGCGCCGGCGCCGCTTGCTCCACCACGCTCGCGCCTGGTGGCGCCCCCTGGGCCTGATCTTCGGGGCCGGGGTCTCGATCCTGCTCACTCCCTACGGACTGGCCATCGTCGGCTACTACCACGGCACGATGGTCAACAGCACGCTGCGCCACGCCGTCACCGAATGGCAGCCGGTGACGACCACGACGACGACGTCGATCGCGTTGTTCCTGGTCGCTGGGATCGCCCTGTGGTCCTTCGGTCGCAACCCCGCCAAGACGACGCTGTGGGAGAAGCTGGCCTTTCTCGTCCTGGCCGCCAGCGCCATCACCGTGATCAGAAACGCCCTCTTCTTCGGGCTCTTCGCGCTCATGATCCTGCCCGTCTCTGCGGCCGTCGGCACCCCCGGCCGCGCCCTGTCCTCTGGCCCCGGCGCGCGCCGCACGCGGATCAACGGGACGATCGCCATGCTCGGGGTCGGCGCGCTGGCGCTGGCTCTGGCCGTCACCTTCATGCGTCCGGACTCCACGATCGAGTACTACGCACAGCGTCCGGGCGTCCTGCGCGCCGTCCAGCGGGCCACCCAGACCGACCCGACGTTGCGGGTGATGGGCGATGAGCGCTACACCGACTGGTTGCTGTGGCGCGACCCGGCGCTGGCCGGCCGGATGGCCTACGACGTCCGCTACGAGCTGCTCACCCCGGGGCAGATCCAGAGCCTGGAGAGCCTGTTCGCTCAGAACAGCCCGGACTGGAAGCAGGTCTCGCGGGGCTATCGCCTGATCGTGCTCAGCCACCGTTATGACCCGGGCACGTTCGTCTCCATGCGCAGTGAGCCGGGCGCCCGCGTTCTCTATGACGACGGCCAGCAGATGGTCCTGCTGCGCAGCGCCGCGCAGGCGGCCCGGGGCTAGCGTATGCGACGGGCAAGGCGACCGGGCAGGCACAGGCTGGACGCGCTCCGTCGCCGCGGTGCCAGCGAGTCCGGTGTGGTCGCGATCCTGGTGGCCATCATGATGGTCGTCTTTCTCGGGGTGGCGGCCTTGGCCATCGATCTCGGCTCCTTCTACCAGGCCCAGCGTCAGGCCCAGGGGGCCGCCGACGCCGCCGCGCTGGCCGCCAGCCAGGATCTCCCGAGCAACACCTCTGGCGCGGTGACCGACGCGACGACCTACGCCCAGAGAAACTTTCCGGGCTCGACGGTGGGCGTGACCACCAACTACAACAGCACTCCGAAGGACATAAAGGTGACCGTCAGTGCCAGCTCGCCCAGCTTCTTCGGCAAGCTCTTCGGACTGTCGCAGGCCAATGTCAGTGCCAGCGCGGTAGCCGGCGGCAACGGCAAGACCGTTCAAGCGGCGATATTCGCCTACGCGGATGGCGGAGACTGCACCAACGACATCGGCATCTCGATACCCAAGAACAACGCGAACATCACCGGAGGGATTCAGAGCAACGGCAACATCACCGCCACCGGCCACGGAACGACGAGTATCGGCTCCGGGGTCTATGGAACCGGCAGCGGATGCTCCTGCAACTGCGACAGCGGAAACTTCACCAACGCACCGTATGCCGACACTCCGACGCCCTATCCACTCGACTACCGCTCCAGTCCACCGACGTGCACGGTGAACATCACCGGCAATTACACGTTCACCGGCACGGTCAGCCCGGGGGTGTATTGCGACAGGACCGGCACGTTCACCTTCTCGGGGGCAAGCGGCACCGGAGTCACCTTCGAGGCGTACGGGATCTCAGACACGGGGGGAACCAACTTGACCGCTCCCGGATCCCCGGGCGCTTATGGCCTGCTCCTTTACCAGACCGGGTGTGACGCAACGGCGGGGGCGCTGTC
>JALYZQ010000101.1 GCA_030948805.1 Actinomycetota bacterium
TTTCAGAGCTCGTCTCCGAGCGCCAGATGCGCTCGGGCGACCGACGCTGCCCGGAGCCCAGCCAGCGTCTCGGGGTCAGGCTTCCGGGACTGGGTCCCCGGGGCGCAGAGCGGCGCCATTACCCCGACCTGTTGCTGGACACATCCACCGGGCATCGGGTGGCCGTGGAGCTGGAGCTGACGCCCAAGTCCCCGGCCCGCCTGCGGGAGATCCTGGGAGGCTACGGTCTCGATTCCCGGGTCAACGCCGTGCTCTACCTGGTCGAGACCAAGGCCATGCGAGCGACCGTTGAGCGCGGGGCGGCACAGCTCGGTCTCTCATCCCTGGTTCACGTCCAGCCCGTCCGGTTTGCCTCGGGCTCGGGCGCCGTCGGCCGCGGGCGTGGCCGGGAGCGAATCCCGGTGAGCCGCGGAACGGCCCGGAAGCGAAATCCGATCGCGGGCGCGCGCGGCGCCGCGGAGCCCGCGCGGTGACCCCCGCACGGCCCAGCCGCCGGCCCTACTGGACCCTGGCCGCATTTGCCCTTCTCCTCACGCTGCCCTTCAGCTGGGCGGTCGGCGTGGTCGCCGCAGCCGCCGTGGCCCGGGTGGCCTGGCCCGTGGTCCGCGGCGCCCGAGCCCGTCGCGGGAAGGACGTGCCGGAGCCCGGGGTGACCCTGGGCGTCGGCCCCCGGGGACAGCGCGTGGTCCTGACCGACCGCCAGCTGTCGGCTCACGGGTTGATCGTGGGCGCCAGCGGAGCCGGCAAGTCGACCACGCTTTTGACGATCCTCTCGAGCCAGATTGAGCGCGGCCGGCCGGTCGTGGTGATCGACCTCAAGGGCTCGCCGTCCTTTGCCCGCGAGCTGGGGGCGGCGGCCCAGCGGGCGCAGCGCGCCCTGCGCGTGTGGACGCCTGACGGCCCCAGCCACTGGAACCCGCTTGCCCACGGCAACGCGACCGAGCTCAAGGACAAGCTGGTGGCCACCGAGCGCTTCACCGAGCCTCATTACCAGCGGGCCGCCGAGCGCTACGTCCAGACCGCGTTGCACGTGTTGCTGGCCAGTGGCGCCCAGCCCGATCTGGGCGCGGTGGTGGCGTTGATGGAGCCGCGACGGCTGGCCGCCGAGGTCCGCCACCTACAGGCGCCTCTGGCCGAGCGCGTCCAGGACTACCTGGGTGCTCTGAGCCCCGACCAGCTCAGCGCGGTCCGGGGGCTGGGGACCCGGCTGGCGCTGCTCAGCGAATCACAGGCCGGACCTTTCCTGGGTCCCGGTCCCGGTCCGATGATCGACCTGCGCGCCGCCCTGCGCAGCGATGATGTTGTGCTCTTCAGCCTCAATTCCAGCCGCTATGGCAAGCTCGCCGCCCAGTTGGGCACGCTGGCGATACAGGATCTGGTCAGCGTCAGCGGCCAGCGCCTGGACGAGCCCGGCGCGCCGGCCACGGTGGCCCTCGACGAGTTCTCCGCCCTGGGTGCGGACCATGTCCTCCAGCTGCTGGCCCGCGGACGCGAATCAGGTCTGAGCGTCCTGGTCGCCACCCAGGAGCTGTCTGACCTGGAGCGAGCGGCGCGCGGGTTCCGTGACCAGGTGCTCGGGCTCACGGCGGTGAAGATCGCCCACCGCCAGGACGTCCCGGAGTCTGCGCAGACGATCGCCCAGATGGCCGGCACCAGGCAGGAGTGGGAGGAGACGCTCCAGATGCGCGGCCTGTTCAGTGGCTCGGGCAGCCGGGGCTCACGCCGACTCGTGGAACGCTACGCCGTGCATCCCAACGAGATCAAGGCGCTGGCGCCCGGGCAAGCGGTCATCCTGAGCAAGACCCCTACGGCCAGCGTCAAACGGGTCCGCGTGGCTGCGCCCGCGCGCGCTGCGCGCCCGAGCGTGGACCCCTCCCCCACCCTGGACCCAGCGACGGCAGCCGCCGCGCGAGCAACGGTGAGTCAGCGTCTGCTGGCACCCCCGGCGCGCGCGCGGGTCAAGCCGCCCGCCGTCCGCGCAGCCGTCCCCCGGCGGCGCGGGACCGGCCGCGATGATCAGGCCGAGCCAGGGGTCACGCGGTAGGCGTCGAACACCGCGTCGATGTTGCGCAGCCGGTTGATCGCCTGGTCCAGCGTGCGCGTGTCTCCCACCTCGACCAGGAACCGGTTCTTGACCATGGGGTGGTTGACGGTGCCGTGGATGTCCAGGATGTTGATGCCGGCCTCGGCCAGCGTCCGTGACATGTCCTCCAGCAGGCGGTGGCGGTCCCATCCGTCGACCTGGACCTCGACCCGGAAGGAGGTGTCGGCATCCCCGTCCCACGACACCTCCGTGAAGCGATCCGGGTCCTTCTTGAGCACCGCGACGTTGGGACAGTCGTCCCGGTGGATGGTGATCCCGCGGCCCAGTGAGATGTAGCCCACGATCGGATCCCCAGGCACGGGACGGCAGCACTTGGCCAGCCGCAGCATGACCTCGTCGATCCCCTCGACCACGATGCCGTAGCGCGCCGACGAGGTCGTCGGCCGCGTCCGGCGCCGGTTGGTGTGCAGCAGATCATCGGTCGCGGTCGGGGCCGATTCCGCCGCCTCGCCCTGCTTGAGGCGCTGCATGAGCTTGTTGACGACGACCTTGGGCGAGATCTTGGCTCCGCCCAACGCGATGTAGAAGTCGTCGCCCTTGCGAAAGCCCATCTCGCGGATCACGTCGGCGAGCAGCGGAGAGCCGACCAGCTTCTGCGCCGGCAGCCCCTGTTTGCGGAGGTGCTCCTGGAGCAGCTCACGACCGGCGTGCTCTGAGTCCCGGCGCGACTCGGCCTTGAACCAGGCCTTGATCTTGTTGCGCGCGCGCGTTGTCTTGACCAGCGCCAGCCAGTCGCGCGATGGCCCGCGCTCGCGCTTGGAGGTCAGTACCTCGACGATGTCTCCCGAGCGCAGCTGGTAGGAGAGGGGAACGATCTTTCCGTTGACCTTGGCCCCCACGCAGCGGTGCCCGACGTCGGTGTGAATCTCGTAGGCAAAGTCCAGGGGCGTCGCTCCGGCGGCCAGGGACTTGACCTCGCCCTTGGGCGTGAACACGAACACCTCATCCTCGAACAGGTCGATCTTGAGGGCCTCGGTGAACTCCCGCGGATCGCTGAGCTCCTGATGCCAGTCGACCAGGCTGCGTAGCCATTTCAGCTTCTTGTCCGGGTCCTGCGCGGCTGGGCCGCCCTCCCCATCGACGGCACGACGGTCCTTGTACATCCAGTGGGCGGCGATCCCGTACTCGGCCAGGTCGTGCATCTCCCGCGTGCGGATCTGGATCTCCAGCGGGCGCCCCTCAGGGCCGATCACAGTCGTGTGCAGGGACTGGTACATGTTGAACTTGGGCATCGCGATGAAGTCCTTGAAACGACCGGGCAGGGGCTTCCAGAGTGAGTGGATCACGCCCACGGCCCCGTAGGTGTCGTTGACCGAGTCGACGATCACCCGCATCGCGGTCAGGTCGTAGATCTCATTGAACTCACGACCCTTCTTAGTCATCTTGGAGTAGATGGAGTAGAAGTGCTTGGCCCGGCCGGAGATCTCGGCATGGATTCCGAGCTCGGAGAGCTCCCGGGCGACGTACTCCCCGGCCTGGTTGACGTAGCGCTCGCGCTCCCCCCGCTGTTGAGCGACCAGGCCCTTGATCTCGTGGTACTTACGGGGGTGAAGGGTCTGGAAGGCGAGATCCTCGAGCTCCCACTTGATGGCGTGAATACCGAGGCGATGCGCGATCGGCGCGTAGATGTCCAGCGTCTCCCGGGACTTCTCGATCTGCTTCTGCTTGGGCATCGCGGTGATCGTGCGCATGTTGTGCAGGCGGTCAGCCAGCTTGATCAGGCTCACGCGGATGTCGGTGGACATCGCCACGACCATCTTGCGATAGTTCTCGGCCTGGGCCTCATCGCGGGACTGGAAGGTCAGCCCGGTGAGCTTGGTGACGCCGTCGACCAGCCCGGCTATCTCCTCCCCGAAGGCGGCTGAGACCTCCTGGAGCGAGGCGCTGGTGTCCTCCACGGTGTCGTGCAGCAGGGCCGCGCACAGCGTCTCTGTGTCCAGGCGCATGCCGGCGCAGATCTTGGCCACGCCGACCGGGTGGGTGATGAAGTCCTCGCCTGACTTGCGACGCTGGTCGGCATGGTGCACGCACGCGTACACGAAGGCGTCGGCGACGCGGTCGCGGTCGACGGGCAGCGCTGCCTGGTCCGCGTGCTCCTCGACGATCGCGAACAGGTCGCCGAGCAGCTCGCGTTCGAGATCGGAGAGATCCTCGCGGGCGATCGTCCCCGGCGCCGCGGGGCCGCTGAGCCCGTCGACCTGTGGCCGTGACGCCGCCACGACGGCCGAAACCGCCGCCGGAGATCCGCCGTCGCCGCTGGGGCTCAGCCGCTTGGCGCCGGGTTTGCGCGGCTCAGGTATCGCCTTCCGTCCTCGTATCGCTGTGCGTAGACCCGGTAGGACGGCGAGCGCTCAAGCGCCGTGGGCGCTGCGCCCGCGATGGCCAGGGCCGGGAGGTCCCGGTCGAGGTTGACGAGCTCCAGCTCATCCAGGACCCGCACCAGCCGCGCGGCCAGACGCGATGACCGACCGTGGGCGCCCTCGCCGCGCAGCAGTCGGCCGAGCTCCTCCCCGACAGCCCGTTCCCGCGCCCGGAGGGCCCGGTAAAGCGCGATGAGTGAAGTCCTGAGTCCATATTCCAGCTCGTGCATCTGCTGAGCAAAGCGTAGCTCAGGCTCACCCCAGGCCAGATGGCAGAACCCCGCTCCGGCCCGCAGCGCGCGGCTGGCGGCCGAGGCGCTGGGCGGATCGAGGGCCACCACCTGGTCAAAGGCCTGGGCCAGCCCGGGGTCGCGCTCCAGCGACTCATAGCAGGCCAGGGTGAAGCCGCCGGCGCGGGACTGAAGTCCGGCCAGGCGACGGGGCACGTCGGCGCACAACGCCAGCACCGACCCGCCGGCGAGCTGCGCGTCGGCCAGCACGGCCAGCGGACTTTCCTGGCGGCGGTCGATCACGGTCCTCTGCGGTGCCTGACCGTCAGGCGCATCGGGTGCGGTGGACGGGACGCCGGACAGCTCCGCCAGCACCCCCGGCAGGTACGCCTCGGGCTCCCCGAGCACGGCGATCGCCGATGGCGCGCACGGCTGCTGATGACGGAGGACCAGGCGCGGCTCAACGGCGCCGTTGTAGACGTTGCGCTCGAGCTTGAAGGTGGCATCACGTGGGGTGTCCGGCGGGTCTCCGAGGCGCCCGTCACAGCCGAAGGCCACCGCTCGGGCGCGCGCGCCACCGGAGCTGACGGCAAAGCGGGCGTGACGTCCTTCCCCCATCGGCCGCACGTCGTCAAAGCGGGCTCCGGGCACGAGCAGGCTCGGGGCCGGGCAGCCCATCCCGCATGGCTCCAGGCGCTCGAGCTCCTCGGCCAGGCCAAGCCCGAGCTGGGCCCCGGAGACGATCGCGTCGACGCGCTCGTACGGCTCGAGCAACTCCGGCGTCAGCGTCTGGGCGGCGTGGTGCTCCAGCGCGGCCCGGAGCTCGGTGACCCGCTCACGCGCGATGCTCAAGCCGGCCGCCGCCCGGTGACCGCCATAGCGCTCGAGAACCGCGGCGGCGGTGTGCAGCGCCTCCAGCAGGTCAAAGCCTGGGATGCTGCGCCCCGATCCCGTGCCCGAGTCGCCATCCAGGGCGATCAGCACCGCGGGACGGTGGTAGCGCTCGACCACTCGGGAGGCGACGATCCCCACCACCCCGGGGTGCCAGCCTTCAGCGGCCAGCACGTAGAACGGCCGCGGACCGAGAGCGGCGATCTGGGCCTCGGCGTCCCAGAGGATCCGCTGCTCGACGCTGCGACGCTCGAGGTTGACCGCGTCCAGCTCAGCCGCGATCTCGCTCGCGCGCTCCGGGTTGTCGGTGAGCAATAGCTCGAGCCCGGCGTCGGCGCGGCGCATCCGTCCCGCCGCGTTGATGCGCGGAGCCAGGCGAAAGCCGAGCGTGCCGGTGTCCAGGGCGCTGGGGTCCGCCCGGCTGACCGACATCAGAGCACGCAGCCCGGGCTTGGCGGTGACGGCCAGAGCGGCCAGCCCGTCGCGTACCAGCCGCCGGTTCTCATCGCGCAGGGGTACGAGGTCGGCCACCGTGGCCAGCGCCACGAGCTCCAGATCCTCAGCCGCCGTGGCCGCGCCCAGCGCCGTGGCCAGCTTATGGGCGACGGCGGCGCCACACAGGCCGGCGAATGGATACTCACCCAGTCCGGGATGCACGATCGGGCAGTCGGGCACCCGGCCGTCGGCCCGCGGCGAGTGGTGATCGGTGACCACGACGTCCACTCCGGCCGCCCGGGCCGCCGCCACCTCCTCGACAGCGGTGATCGCGCAGTCCACGGTGACGATCAGCGCCGTGCCCCGCGCGGCCAGCCGCTCCACGGCCGCCACCGAGAGTCCGTAGCCGTCCTGGAGGCGGCTGGGCAGATGCCAGGAGACGTTGGCGTCCAGGGCGCGCAGGGCGCGCACGAGGATCGCCGTCGCGCAGACGCCGTCCACGTCGTAGTCCCCGTGCACCGCGATCAGCCCCCCCGCGGCTACGTGTTCGGTGATCAGCGCCACCGCGGCGTTGATCCCCGGCAGCTGGCCGGGGGCGCGAGCGGCGGGGGCCTCGAGAAAGGCTCGGGCCTGGACCGGGTCCTGGAGGCCTCGGCGGACGAGTATCTGGCTCAGGACGTGGCTGATCCCCAGCTCCCGCTCCAGGACCAGGGCCGCGGTCAGGTCATAGCCGGCGGCGCTGAGACGGGGAGTGACCGGCTCAGGGCGGCGGTCAGGCGCCTCGGGTTGTGGGCCGGGTGTTACCGCGGAGACCGCGGTGGTTGACGGAAGCAGCGCGGTGAGCTCGGCCATCACGCCAGGCTAGGCCTGGCGCCAGACAGATCCACCCCGGGATCGTGCCTGAACGCTCGTTGTCTGGCCGCTGCCTAGCGGCGATAGCCGAGCTTGTGCAGCAACCGGTTGAGCTGGCGGATGAAGCCCTTGCCCGTCGCCGCCCCCAGACCCCCGTCGCGCAGGTGCCCGCGGGCGGCCTGGGTGGCGAGGGTCGACTGGACCCGCTTGTCGTGACCGAGCAGCTCCTGGTCGGCCGCCCAGGCCGCGATCAGTCCGACTCCGTTGCCCAGATGGTGCTTGAACAGCCGTAGCCAGCGAGCGCCGTCGCGGGCAACGAGCTTGGGGTAGTGCCGGGTGACATTGTGAAAGCGACGGCCCGAGAAGCTCCAGATCTGGATCGGCTCACCCGAGTCAGCACAATCGGTGAACGCGCAGGCAAAGGCCGGGTCCCCGGAGACGAAGCGCCAGAGATGCCGGGGCCCCAACCGGCGCAGGACGGCGCCGTAGGAAGCGAAGTTTCGCTCGGTCTTGACGTAGGTGTGAGCCGCCGGCGCGTAGCTGAGCACCTGGTCGATGAAGCAGCAGTTGGCCCCCTCGCTGTAGAGCTCCAGGACGACGTTGCGATCACCCCCGGGCGCCAGGCGCACGACGCGCACGGACTTGGCGGGGGCGGGAAACGCCCCGGGCCCGCACATCGTATGGCAGACCGGCGAGGAAACGGGTCGGTCGTAGACGACTTGTCCGGCCCGGGTGATGCCCAGGCGAGCGTGGCTGACGCCGAGTCCGCTGCCCCGATAGCTGAAAGTCGCGGTCACATCCCCGGAGCTGGCCGACTGGGTCGTCGTCTTGATCACTGCCAAGGCGACGGCGGTCAGGGCCAGGGTCAGGGCCAGGCCGACCCCCAGCACTCCGGTGACCACTGCGAAGCCGCGCCTGGAGGGCGCCCGCCTACGCTGCGATTGCGACCGGGTCGCCCTCCGGGTCATCGGATGACCTCCGCCGACGCGGCGGCGGCGGCGGCGGCGGCGCGCTCACGTCGTACGCCTTCGGCGTAGACCAGAGCCATCCCGATCAGCGCTCCGGGAATCGCCTCCAGGGCCGTGCCGAGATGAGTGGCGCCCCGCCCCGGGATGCTGAAGCCGCTGATGATCAATCCGCACAGGGCGGCCCCGATCAGGGCCCCGATGAACGCACCCACGATGCCGCCCCAGTAGCGGTCGGGCAGCCAGATCGTGAAGTGCCAGAGGGCCAGACCCATCATCACCCAGGCAAGCATGCCCATCAGACGTCAGCTCCCGGGCGTTGGCCGTCGGCGTTCATCAGCGCCGCCGCCCGTGCCGGCGGTTGCGCGAGCGGCCCTTGGCCGGACGATTGGGTTTCGGGCTCTTGGCCACGCCGTCGTTCTCAGCCGCGTCCGGGGCCCGCGACAAGCCGGCTGGGCCGTCCCCCTCCTTGGCCTCCGGCGCAGCCTCCGCCGGACCCGGACCCGCTTTCGGACCGGGGCGCGAGGAAGAGGTCCGGGACAGACGCTGGGTGAGCGTCGATGTGTGGCGAGACGGCTCAGCCTCCTCCTCAGCGATGCCGCGCTTGAGCTGCTCGAACTCCGCCGAGGACAGGGTCTCGGGGTCGGGCTGGGTCAGGCGCCCGCCGCGCCGCGCGGCGCGGTCGCGGGCGGGCTCTACGTCAGCACCGGCGGCAGCGTAGGCGGGCACTGCGCCCAGCTCGGTCTCGATCCGGTGGCGGCGATGACGGTAGACGGTCTCGCGCTCCTTCCAGTGGGTCAGCACCGGCGAGGCGATGAAGATCGACGAGTACGCGCCGGAGGCCACGCCGATCAAGAGCGCGAAGGCGAAGTCCTGCAGGGTCGCGCCGCCGAACAGCAGCAGGGCGGCGATGGGCAGCAGCGTGCATGAGGTGGTGGCCAGCGACCGAGTCAGAACCTCGCTCATGGAGCGGTTGACGACCTGGGAGAAGGCGGCCCGCGGCATGCGCGGGATGTTCTCCCGCACGCGATCGAACACGATGATCGTGTCGTACAGGGAGTAGCCGAGGATGGTCAGCAGGGCGGCGACCGTGTCCACGGTCACCTCACGGCCGGTCAGGGCATATACGCCGCTGGTGATCAGGAGGTCGTGCATCAGGGCGATCAGCACCGGAACGGCGAACTTCCACTCAAAGCGCAGCGCCACGTAGGCCGAGATGACCAGCAGCGAGGCGATGATGGCGATGACCGCGCTGTTGGCCACCGTCTGGCCGAACGTCGGTCCGACCGAGTTGGCGTCCCAGGAGGCGACCCCAAAGCGCTGGTTGAGCGCCGCGCGGACGCGGCCCAGGTTCTGCTGGGCCAGCAGCTTGGAGGAGAGCTGAAAGACCTCTGAGCGTCCGCCCTTGCTGCTCAGCTTCTGCACCACTGGAGAGACGGCGCCGCCGGCGATGGCCACCGACTGGACCTGCGTGGCGGTGGCCGGCCGGCTCAGCGTGGTGGTGATGCGAGTCCCGGAGGTGAAGTCGATGCCCAGGTTCAGTCCCCGGCCCCCGATGGCCAGGGCACCGATCAGCAGGATCACCCCGGACATGGAGAAGAAGTAGCGCGAGGCGCCCATGAAGTCATAGCGCCACGGGCGGCGCCGGCCGGAGGCCCCCAGTGCGGAGGGACGCGCGAGCGTGCGCGAGTCGCTCATCGTGGTCAGGATCGCCTGCGTGGCCAGCACGGCCGTGAACAGCGACACGATCGTGCCGATGCCCAGCGTGAAGGCAAAGCCCTGCACCTGAGCGGTAGCCAGGACGAAGAGGATGAACGCGGTCATGATCGTGACCACGTTGGCGTCGATGATCGCGGTCAGGCCCTTGCGATAGCCGGTGACGATGCCCGAGCGAATCGCGCGTCCGGCGCGGATCTCCTCCTTGACGCGCTCGAAGATCACGATGTTGGCGTCGGCAGCGACGCCGATCGTGAGGATCAGACCGGCGATGCCCGGCAACGTCAGCGTGATCGGGATCAGCTTGATCAGGGCGTAGAAGTACAGCGCGTAGACGATCAAGGCCGTGGTCGCGATCACGCCCAGCAGGCGGTAGTAGGCGATCAGGAACAGGGCCACCACGAGCAGCCCGACGGCCCCGGCGATCAGACCCTGATGCAGGGCCTGCTTGCCCAGCGTTGCCGAGACGTCTGACTCGGAGATCAGCTTCAGCTTGATGGGCAGCGCGCCCAGGCGAAGCTGGGTGGCCAGGTCCTGCGCTGACTGGCTCGTGAAGCCGCCGGTGATGTCCGAGCCCCCACCGGTGATCCCGTCCGGGTACAGGCCGTAGTCGATCGAGGGAACGGTGACCAGCTTGTTGTCCAGCGCGGCCGCAAAGTGTTGATCGAGCTTCTGGCCGAAGCCGCTGACCAGGTTGCCGCGGTGAGCGATCTGGCTGGTCACGTTCTGGAACTTGTTCTGCCCGGTCCCGTTGAAGCTGAAGGTGACGTCGGGGTTGCCGCCCTGATCGGTTGACTGCTGGGGATTGGTGATGTCATTGCCGAACAGGGCGACGTTGTCCTTGAGGACGAAGAACTGGGCCGCCGGATTGGTGAAGGCGATCTGCTGGCCGCTGGTCTGGGGCGTGGCGAGCAGGATCACCGTTCCCCGGGGGACGACCAGTCGCTGGCCATCCGAGGCGTTGACGCCCGGGGGAAGACCCGACGCGAGATCCTGGGCGATCTGCGTGGAATTGGTGGTCATCTCATCCACCGGGCCCGACAACAGGCAGTGCACCCCGGGCTGGACGATCGCGTTGCTGGCCTTGGCGGCCGCCGCACAGGCCGCGCTTCCCGGCTGGCCGAACAGGTAGTACTCCTGATTGGCGCGGGCGTTTTGCGTGCTGGCTGCGGGCGGCTGCCGGGAGGCCAGCTGGACGGCCTGGTAAAGGGGCAGGCTGCCCGCGCCCGCGCTCCCCGGCGGGGCACCGTTGGTACCTCGGCTGATCAGGAGCGCGTTGCTGTCCTGGGCCTGCAGCTGGCTGGCCACGGTCTTGCCGTTGGGCGTCAGCGCATTGGCCTCCCAGTCGTAGAACTCCAGGCGGGCCGTGGTCCCCACCTGCTGCTCGGCGCGCCGGGTGTTGGTCACCGACGGCAGGCCGACTGAGATCTGATTGCCGCCCGAGGTCTGGATCTCGGGGTCAGAGACGCCGAGCTGATCGACCCGGGAGCGCATGATGTCGACCGCTCGGTTCAGCGACTCCTGGGTCACCTTGGACTGGGCGGTCGGCTGACCCTGGTAGACGAGCTGCACGCCTCCCTTGAGATCGAGGCCGAGCTGCGTCCTCTGGCTGAAGATGACGAACAGCGAGGCGGCGATCAGTCCCGCGACCAGGAGCAGGACGAATCCGTGGCGCTGGCGGTCTGACATTGGGCTGCGATGCTAGAGGCTAGAGGACAGTGGGGCGGCTGGGTTCGCCGGAGAAGCCGAAAGCGAGCCCCTAATGGTGATTGGTTGGCGTCAGCACGACGAGCAGCCCACCGTCATCGTCGTCGTAGGCCGGGAACAGGTCAGCCACGGCCCGTGCGGGCAGATCGTGCTCGGCGTTGACCTCGACCGGCTTGCCCTGGACGCGGACCTCCCACTCCAGCACCGTGCCCACGTGATCAGAGCCGTCGGCAAAGCGCAAGCCGAGCACTTCGCGCACCGGCCGGCCGATCGCCTGCTCGGTCCTGAGCCCGGTGAGCTCGAAGGAGCCCCGGCCGCAGTCGACTATCCGCCCGTCGGCGTCACAGGCAAAGAACGCGGCATTGGGCGCCGGGTAGTAGTCATCGAGCAGCTCGAAAAGATAAGCGAAGCCGCACCGGTCACAGCCACGGGCCTCGCGGCGAAAGCCGGCGTTGCGGTCAGCGCCCATGGAGCGGTGCCCGCAGTGGGGGCAGATGAAGTAGCGCTCGTGGCTCATCACCAGGCCAGGATAGAGAGCGCGGCGAGCCGGGCGGCGCGTCTCGGACACTAGAGCAGCGATGGCGGCCCGGGACCGGCCAGGCCGAGGTGGGCGTAGGCGCGTCGGGTGGCCGCACGGCCGCGGGGCGTGCGCTCGATCAGGCCCCGCTGGAGCAGGTAGGGCTCATAGACGTCCTCGATCGTGTCCGCCTCCTCGCCGACCGCGACGGCCAGGGTGGACAGCCCGACCGGGCCGCCGCCGAAGCGCTCACAGATCGCGCGCAGGATCTCCCGGTCCAGGCGGTCCAGACCCTCGGCGTCGACCTCGAGCAGGTCCAGGGCCGCCGTGGCCACCGCCGCCGTCACCACACCGCCATGACGCACCTCGGCGTAGTCGCGGACGCGTTTGAGCAGCCGGTTGGCCACCCGGGGCGTGCCCCGGCTGCGCTCGGCGATGGCCTGCGCGCCAGCGGACTCGATCGCGACTGAAAGCAGCGCCGCCGAGCGGGTGACAATCTGAGCCAGGTCAGTGGTGCCGTAGTGCTCGAGGCGGTGCTGGATGCCGAAGCGGTCGCGTAGGGGCGTGGTCAGCAGCCCAGTCCGTGTCGTGGCCCCGATCAGCGTGAACGGCGGCAGGGGCAGAGTGACCACCCGTGCTCCGGCCCCCTGGCCGACGGTGATGGGCAGCGCCGCGTCCTCCATCGCCGGGTAGAAGGTCTCCTCAAGCGCGCGCGGAAGCCGGTGGATCTCATCCACGAAGAACACCGCCCGGGGCTCGAGCGCGGTCAGGAACGCGGCCACATCGCCCTTTCGCTCCAGCGCGGGACCGGCCGTCTGCACGAAGCTCACGTCGAGCTCGGCAGCCACGATCTGGGCCAGCGAGGTCTTACCC
>JALYZQ010000120.1 GCA_030948805.1 Actinomycetota bacterium
CGAATGCTGCGCGTCATGGGCGGCCGAACGTCGGCGGCGGCAATGCGGAGTCGATGCCGGATCCGATCAACAGGCCAAGGAGTATGTTCGACCCGCTCGTCGGCGGCAACCGATTCCCGCCTCTGGCCGTTCCGCCCGTTCGTGCATATTCACGCACAAACGCGTAGTAGCGTCCCAAAGCGTGCCCCGCTCACAGCGCAACTCCGGCCGGCGCGCGCGCACAGCGATCACGGTGGTTTTCTTCGTCGACGGCGCCTTGATGGCGTCCTGGGCCTCTCGCATTCCCGCGCTGGCCGCCCAGACCCATGCCACCACCGGCCTTCTGGGTCTGGTCCTGCTCTGCCCGGCCGCCGGCTCTCTGCTCGCCATGCCGGTGATCGGTCGCTGGCTGTCGGGACGATCCAGCGCCACGTTCTGTCGCGTCGCGCTGGGGGCCCTCACTGCTTCGGTCATGCTTCCGGGGCTGGCCCGGAGCGTCGGCGCGCTGGCCGGTGCGCTGCTGCTGGTCGGAGTCAGCAACTCCAGCCTCGACGTGGCTATGAACGCGCACGGGGTCACCGTTGAGCGCAACGTACGCCACGCGATCCTGTCCTCACTGCACGCGGCCTTCTCGTTCGGAAGCTTTGCCGGCGCCGGTCTGGGCGCGCTGGCGGCTGGGCTGTCGGTCTCCCCCACGTTGAACCTGATCGTCGCCGGGACGCTGTTCGGGGGACTGGGGATGGTCGCCACTCGCGGACTGCTGGCCCGGGACATGGATCCCGACGCGGCCGCACCACGGATGCGTTTCACCCGCCTGCCGCTGCGCCTGGCCGTCCTGGGCACGGCCTGCTTTGCCTCTTTCCTGGCCGAAGGCGGAGCCTCGGATTGGAGCGCCAAGCTCGTGCGCGACGATCTGGCCGGTTCCGCTGCCCTCGGCGCAGTGGCCTACGCCACCTTCAGCGTGGCCATGGGGGCGGGACGACTGTTCATCGACCACCTGTGGGCTCGATGGGGGTCGGTCAAGCTCCTGCGGGCCTGCGGTCTGCTGGCCGCCCTTGGTTTCGCCGGTGGCCTCGCCGTTGACGACCCCGCTGGCGCGGTGGGCGGCTTTGCCGCATTGGGGCTGGGGCTGGCCGGCGTCGCGCCGACCTTGTTCCGAGCTGCCGCTGACCAGCCCGGCGTGTCCACTGGGCCAGCGCTTTCCGCGGTCGCCTCACTGGGCTACCTGGGCTTCCTGGCCGGGCCGCCAATCGTCGGTGGCCTGGCCTCAGCCACCTCGCTGCGGCTGGCCTGCGGACTGTTCGTGGCCTCCGGGCTCGCCGTGGCCGCCCTGGCCTTCGCCGCCGCCGACGACCGGCTCCCCAGGGCCGCTCGGCGCCAACCGCTCGCCGATCCATGACCGCTGTGAGCCTGGTGGAGGGCGCCGAGGGGCTGCTCGTCGACCTCGACGGAACGCTGGTGGACTCGACGGCCCCGGTGCATCGGGTGTGGACCGCGTTCGCCCACCGGCACGGACTCGATCCCGCTCATGTCCTTCGCTTCGCCCAAGGCCGGCCCTCGCGTGAGACCGTTGGGCGGCTTGCCCCCGAAGCCGATCTCGCCGCCGAAGCGGCGACCGTCGAGGCCGGCGAGGTCGGAGATCCCGAGGGCGTTGTCGCCCTGCCTGGAGCAGCCGCCCTGCTGACCGCCGACCGCCGGCTGGCCATCGTCACCTCCTGCTCGACTGCGCTGGCTCGCGTGCGACTCCGCGCAGCGGGGCTGCCGGAGCCCGGGGTGCTGGTCTCCTCGGACATGATCAAGCGCGGCAAGCCGCAACCCGACTGCTTCGTTCTGGGCGCGGCTCGTCTCGGCGTAGCTCCGCAGCGCTGTGTCGTGCTTGAAGACGCGCCGGCCGGGATCGCCGCCGGCCGCTCGGCCGGGGCCAGGGTGATCGCGCTTCGGACCACTCACCGCGACTCTGAGCTGAGCGAGGCCGACGCCATCATCGAGAACCTCGCATCGCTATCGCAATGACCGGTCCGGCGGCTGCGCCACCGCGGCACTGGGCGAAGCGGAACCGTGTGGAACCGAGCGGTGGGATGAGAAGTCAACCGTGTAGGCGAGAAAGGCCAGCGCCAATACGGCCGCGCCGGCGAGCCTCCAGCGCGAATCGAGCTCATCGCGACGCAGGCTGAAAAGAAGGATCAATACAGCGAAGGGATCGAAGTATTTCTGCCAGGGATTGTGGACTGCGATCGCCGAGAGCAGAAAGCAAGCGCTGAAGGCCACGAACAGCCAGGGCCGTGGCGTGCAGCGGCCCCGTGTCCACAGCACGGCGCCGGAGAGCGGGACGAGCACCCAGAACAGCAGCGAGGTGCCGTCGACGGTGGGCAGGTGCGCCGCGATCTTCCAGATGTCGCCGGCGGCCTGCGGCCCGGGTGAAGCCGGGAACACCACCAGCAGCAACCCCCCGACGCAGGCGGCCGACAAGGGGGAGCGCGCAGCCATCATCGCGTGTCCGACACGGCCTTGGGCATCGCCAACGGCGCGCAGCCAGGAGATGACCGCGGGGGCGAACAGCACAGCGCCGTAGAGACCTAGCGTGGCCAGGGCAAGCTCCATCGTCGGAACTTCGAGGCCGCCGAGGCTGAGACCCGCGGCCGGCCCGTTCTTCGCGCACAAGCCGCACGCGCTGGGATCACCGCCGACCGGCACCAGCCCGTGCCAGCTGAGAAACAGCAATCCGGCGGGCAACGCCGCCAGCGCGACTGCGGCCAGCCCGAGCAGCCTGGTAAGCACCGAAAGACGGGCGCCGGGGTGAATCACGTAGAGGGCGGCCACGGGGAGCAGAAAGGCCGTGCTCTGGCGGGTCACGATGGCGGCCGCGATCAGTCCACAGCCGGCCAGGAAGACGACGAAGCGCTCGCATTCGCGAAAGCGCTCCAAGCGCTCCACGGCCATCACCGAGAAGAGCAGCGCGAGATTGTCGGTGACGAGCCGAAACGACTGCCCGAACACATAGGGCGAGAGCACGAACAGCAGCGTCAGAGCCAGCGCCTGATAGCGCTTCAGCCCCAGTCGGCGGTGAAGCAGGGCAAACACGGCCAGCGCGAGCAGCCAGGAGATCAGCACCTGCAGCAGCCGGAGCCGCCACAGCTCATAGCCCACCACCTTGCCGGCGTAGGCCATCAGGAGGTGAAACAGCGGAGTCTGCGCCGCTCCATAACGGTGCAGGTCGGGGAACGGCAACTGGCCCGCGAAGCGCAGAATCGTCGGATAGTGGTAGACGAGCTCGTCAGAGCCGTGAAAGATCGGCAGGGCCACTGTCATGCCGCCCAACACGGCGATCATGACCAGAAAGGGCAGCGCGAGCACGAGCGGCACCACCCAGCGCTGCGGCCAACGATCCAGCGCGCCCTCCAGCGGCCGCTGACCGCTTCGCTTAAGGCGTGCGCCCGAGGTTTTCACTGACAGCTGCTCCGCCAAGCCCCGTCAGCGTATCTCGTAGCGTCTAGGCGAGGTACGCCTTGATCCAGGTCCGGTACGAGCCTATGAAGTCACGCGCTGCATCTCGTACGAGGGTCGCGGCGCGATGGATGTCGCCGGCCGGCGTTTGCACGTAGCTGTGTTCGATTCTCGTACGAGCGGCCTGTGCTTGCACCAACTTGCGGCACAGCCCTTTGCCGATGACACCCGCGTCGCGCAGAGCCTCAAAGGCCGGCTGCGCCTGCGACACGCCAGCCGCCATCGGCGGCCTTGACACTCCGGCGAGCTTCGCGCCGGCGTCGGCAAGCTCGCCAATGTAATTCTGGACACGTCCCACAGCCCGCTCGATGGCCTGCACGCGGTTGTACGCATCCATGTCTTCGGTGGTGTCGTACGCCGCCTTGAACTGCTGCAGATCGAAGTCCTCGCCGAACGCCTCCATCGCATTCTCAAGCGCTGCGTACTGCCGTGGGAGGTCCTCGAGATGGCGCACGACGGTGAGGCGCCAGCGCTGCTCGTCGACCTTCCGCGCGTCGCGATCGGCCATCGTCAGGCGGTCAACACGCGGTCAAGTCCCACGAGAGCGGCGCGCGCGCGCCGAGCGTCGGTCCTGCGACCCTCTCGGCGTAGGTTGGTCTCCCCGTCTCGCAATCGCGGCCACAATTCTTCGCGGTCGACCAGCACGCGCCCCTCCGCAACCACGTCGGCAAGGAGCGACGGCTCAGCCTGGGCATCCTCGAGCCGAACGACATCGACGCGCCGACCTGTGGCCGCAGTCAGTTTGGCGCCCACCTCGAGGACCCGCTCTAGACTTGGATCGCGAAGACCGACGAGCACGTCGACATCGCTTTCTGGCGTGTCGGTCCCTCTTGCTGCGGACCCGAACAGCAGGGCGAAGCGAACGTTGTGCTCGGTCCGCAAGCCGGTTCTCAAAGCCGATAGCAGCGCCCACGACCGCCGCGCGTACTGTCGCTCGGTCAAGGTCATTTGCAGCGTTCTCGGGCTTGGCCTCACGGCGCGCAGACTCCCCTCGGCCACCGCCCGGCGGAGGGTTCTCTCGTGAACCCCTACTTCACGCGCCAAGATTGCCAGCTCGGTCATGTGTCCATTATAGCGAGATCATATGTCCGTTATCAGGCACATATGTGTCCAACCGACTTACCTCTAACAAGCCAACTCGCTGGCAGCTGTCCCGATCGACGCCTGACTCTGGAGTCGTCAAGCTGACGGGCTTCGACGACGAATGGCGACTCAGGGTCGGCCACTGGCGCGTGCGCTTCACGCGCGACGATGAGCAGATCGTTCAGTCCTGCGGGCACTGCCCCGTGGTCGCGCCTACCGGCACTGAATCACCCGGCGCGTCGAGAGTTTGATGCCCTTTTGATGCCCTCCCGGCATTTCGGGCCCATCAAGGAGCTGCAACGAATACGCGCTTTTGCAGGACTTTCTTATATCGGGGAGACAGGATTTGAACCTGCGACCGCCCGGCCCCCAGCCGGGTGCGCTACCAGACTGCGCCACTCCCCGTGGT
>JALYZQ010000118.1 GCA_030948805.1 Actinomycetota bacterium
ACCTACGCCCGGCTGGTGCTCCTGATGCGGATCCCCGAGGCTCGCCAGATCGAGTCCCTGATCATGGGCCGGCTGCGCCGGCGGCCTGCCGCGGCCTGAGCGCGGGCGCCCCCGCGGGGATTCCTAGCACTGGGCTTGCCTGGGCCCAGGGCCGGGCCGTCCGCTGCAGAAGCCGGACTCCGGGGCGCGGGCGGCGCCGGGCACGACTCGGAGGACGCGCCCGAGCGCGGACCGGCCAGATGAGCGTCGGTTGGGCGTTGCCGCGGGTGGGAGGATGCCGGTCGCGAAGACGTTGTCCACGACGCCCGCCGTGACGGTCAGTGCCGGGCGGTGCGGAGCGGGCGGATAACGGACGGTGACCGATGCGACTCCGACGGGCACGACCCCGCTGAGCAGGCCAAGGTCCGTGAGCAGGCCCTGACGCTGGATCTCGCTCCCGGTTGCGCAGCATCCGCCGCTGTGACATCGACCGCGTACGGCCGCCGTCCTACCCTAGGGCAGGCTCCCCGCCCCACAGGCAGGCCCAGCGCTCACGCATGGCTGACCAAGCTCACATCCGCAACTTCTCGATCATCGCCCACATCGACCATGGCAAGTCGACCCTGGCCGATCGCATCCTCGAGCTCACGCACACCGTCGATCCGCGCGCGATGCGGGCCCAGCTGTTGGACTCGATGGACCTCGAGCGCGAGCGCGGAATCACGATCAAGGCCCAGGCCGTCCGGGTCTTCTACCACTCGCCGGTTGACGGTGAGACCTACCAGCTGCAGCTGATCGACACTCCCGGCCACGTCGACTTCACCTACGAGGTCTCCCGCTCGCTGGCCGCCTGCGAGGGGGCTCTGCTGGTCGTGGACGCCTCCCAGGGCGTCGAGGCCCAGACGGTCGCCAACACATACCTGGCGGTGGACTCCGGCCTGGAGCTGATCCCGTGCCTGAACAAGGTCGATCTACCCGGGGCCGAGCCCGAGCGCGTGGCCGCCGAGGTGGCCGACCTGCTGGGCGAGCCGGCCGAGTCCGTGCGGCGGATCAGCGCCAAGACCGGCGAGGGCGTGACCGCCGTCCTGGACGAGCTGATCGCCCGGGTCCCGCCTCCGTCCGGTGATCCCGACGCGCCACCGCGGGCGCTCATCTTTGACTCTGAGTACGACCAGTACCGGGGCGTGATCGCCTACGTGCGCGTGGTCGACGGAACATTTCGCCAGGGAGACGCGATCCGCGCCATGCAGGCCGCGACGGAGGCGGAGATCGATGACATCGGTTTCTTCTCGCCCCAGATGATCTCATCGCGGGAGCTGGGGGCCGGCGAGGTGGGCTACGTGATTACCGGAATCAAGGATGTCAACCTGCTGCGGGTGGGGGACACCCTGACCACCCGGGCCGGGCGGACGGGGTCCGCCTCCGAGCCGCTGCCCGGCTACCGCGAGGTCAAGCCGATGGTGTTCTGCGGCCTGTTCCCGATCGTCTCGGATGATTATCCGGACCTACGCGACGCGTTGGAGAAGCTGACCCTCAACGATGCGGCGCTCAGCTGGGAGCCCGAGACCTCGGAGGCCCTCGGGTTCGGGTTCCGCTGCGGTTTCCTCGGCCTGCTGCACATGGACATCGTGCGCGAGCGCCTGGAGCGCGAATACGACCTTGAGCTGATGGCCACGATGCCGAGCGTCGAGTACGAGGTCACGCTGACCGACGGCACCGTACTGCCCGTCCACAGCCCTAATGACATGCCCGATCCGTCGCGGGTGGCCGAGGTCCGCGAGCCGTTCATACGCGCCTCGATCCTCACGCCGAAGGAGTATGTGGGCCAGATCATGGAGCTCTGCCAGGAGCGCCGCGGCGAGCATGCCGGGATGCACTACCTGTCGGCCGAGCGGGTGCAGCTGACCTACGATCTCCCGCTGGCGGAGATAGTCCTGGACTTCTTCGATCAGCTCAAGTCGCGCACCCGGGGTTACGCCTCGCTGGACTACGACATCATCGGGCTGCGCGAGTCCGACTTGGTCAAGCTCGACATCCTGCTCGCCGGGGACCCGATCGACGCTCTGTCCATGCTCGTGCACCGCGACAAGGCCCAGGCGGCCGGGCGCACGCTCACCGAGAAGTTGCGCGAGAAGATTCCGCGCCAGCAGTACGACGTGCCGATCCAGGCCGCGATCGGATCGCGGATCGTGGCCCGGGAGACGATCAAGGCCTACCGTAAGGACGTGATCGCCAAGTGCTACGGCGGCGATATCAGCCGTAAGCGCAAGCTGCTCGAGCAGCAGAAGAAGGGCAAGCAGCGGATGAAGCAGGTCGGCCGGATCGAGGTCCCCCAGGAGGCGTTCCTGGCCGTGCTCGAGCTCGGCGAAAAGGGCTAGTCAGCCTCATGTCGGGGGCGAGGCCGGGCCGGCTGCTGCGCGCGCACGCCGGCGCCGAGCGGGCGACGAACGTCGAGCTGTTCTTCGATCTGGTTTACGTCTTCGCGGTGACCCAACTCTCCCACCGCCTGCTCACACACCCGAGGATCGAGGGAGCCCTGCAGACCCTCGCGCTGTTCGGGATGGTCTGGCTGGTCTGGGCCTACACCACCTGGGTGACCAACTGGCTCGACCCCGAGCGCCTGCCGGTCCGCTCGCTGCTCCTGGCCCTGATGCTCGGCAGCCTGGTGATGTCAGCGGCGTTGCCGCGAGCGTTCGCCGCGCAAGGCCTGGCGGTGGGCTGTGCCTACGCCGGGATGCAGATCGGACGCAGCATTTTCGCGGTGATCGCCCTGCGCGGCGAGCGCCTGCAACGCAACTTCGACCGGATCCTCGCCTGGTGCGTGCTCAGTGGCGCGCTGGCGATCGCCGGGGGAATCGCCCCCGGGCACGTGCGTGAGCTGCTCTGGCTGCTGGTGGTCCTTGTCGACGTCAGCGGCGGCCTGGTCGGCTTCTACACCCCGGGCCTGGGACGCTCGAGCACCACCGATTGGGACATCGAGGGCAACCACTTCGCCGAGCGCTGCCAGGCGTTCCTGCTCATCTCGCTGGGCGAATCGGTGGTCGTGATCGGCACGACGCTGTCCGGTCTGCGCTTCGTCGCCGGGGCCGAGATTCTGGCCTTCCTGCTTTCCTGCGCCGGCGCCGGCGCTCTGTGGTGGATCTATTTCGACCGCAGCGCCGAGGAGTCCATGGGGGTGATCGCCGCCTCGCCGGACCCTGGGCGGCTGGGACGCTCCGCCTACCATCTCCTGCACCCGGTCATGGTCGCGGGGATCATCGTCACCGCAGCCGCCGACGAAAGGGTCCTGACGCACCCCTCGGCCGCTGCTGACACCGCTACCGCGCTGATGGTTCTCGGCGGCAGCGCCCTGTTTATCGCCGGTCACGCCGGGTTCAAGGCCGTCGTCTGGAGGGTGTGGCCCACCACGCGCGTCGGGGCGATCGTCGTTCTGGGGTTGCTCGG
>JALYZQ010000123.1 GCA_030948805.1 Actinomycetota bacterium
CTTCGGCGGTCGGCCGGCGGGCATCGTGGCCAACCAGCCCAAGCAGCTGGGCGGGATTCTCGACAACGACTCGGCCGCCAAGGCGGCGCGCTTCATCAACCTGTGCAACGCCTACGGGATCCCGCTCATCTACCTGATGGACGTGCCCGGCTTCATGGTCGGAACCAAGGTCGAGCAGGCGGGGATCATCCGCCACGGGGCCAAGATGCTCTACGCGACGGCCAACGCCACCGTGCCCAAGATCACCGTGGTCCTGCGCAAGGCCTACGGCGCCGGCTACTACGTCATGTGCGGACGCGCCTATGAGCCCGACCTGATCGTGGCCTGGCCGTCGGCGGAGATCAGCGTGATGGGCGCTGAGGGCGCGGTGGAGATCATCTTCCGCAAGCAGGTCTCCGAAGCCGAGGATCCGGCCGCCAAGCGCCAGGAGCTGATCGACAACTTCCGCAAGATCATCGACGTCTACGTGGCCGCGGGCAACGACATGATCGACGACGTGATCGATCCGCGAGAGACGCGGGTCACGATCTGCCGCGCGCTGGAGATGTCGGCCGGCAAGCGCGTCGAGCGACCCTGGAAGCGCTCCGGTGTGGTCCCCGTATGAACCCCGCCGTCATCACCTGCTCGATCTCGGGCGCGATCGCCAACCGCGACCAGTGCCCGGCCATCCCGTATACGCCGCAGGAGTACGCGGCCGAGGCGAGGAGGATCGTCGACGAGGGTGGCGTCCACATCCACATCCACGCCCGCTCCCCCGACGGTCAGCCAAGCTATGAGATCGAGGACTTCGCGGCCATCCAGGCAGCGATCAAAGGCGAGATCGGCGATGCGGCGATCATCAACTTCTCCACCGGCACGGTCGGGGTTGCGGTGGACAAGCGCGTGGCCTACCTGGAGGCCTGCCGGCCCGAAGTCGCCGCGCTGAACATGGGGTCGCTGAACTACGCCAAGTACTCACGCTCGCGCAAGGACTTCGTGTTCAAGTTCGTCTTCGCCAACCCCTTTGACGAGATCATCGAGCTCTTGGAGGCGATGCGCCGACTGGGCATCAAGCCCGAGCACGAGTGCTTCGACGTCGGGCACGTCGCGTCGCTGGATCCGCTGGTCGACATGGGCCTGCTGGAGGCGCCGCTGCACGCCGACTTCGTGATGGGGGTGGTCGGAGGCGTGCCGGCGACGGCGCGCAACCTGGCCGCGATGGCCGACAACATGCCGGCGGGCGACCACCACTGGGGGGTGATCGGCATCGGCCGGGAGCAGTGGTCGATGGTCGCCGCGGCGCTGACCCTGGGCGGCTCGATCCGGGTCGGCCTGGAGGACAACTTCTACCTGCCGGACGGGACCATGGCCAGCACCAACGGGGACCTGATCGCCAAGGCGCGCCAGCTGACCGAGGATTGCGGCCGGCGACCGGCCACGGTGCAGGAGGCCCGCGCGCTGCTGGGGATCCGCGCGCCGGTGCAGACGTGACCCTCCCACTGGAGGGCCTCACCGTCCTTGACCTGAGCCGGCTGCTCCCGGGGCCGTTCTGCTCACTGCTGCTGTCTGACTTCGGCGCCGATGTGATCAAGGTCGAGGACACCGGCCCCGGCGACTACGTCCGCTGGGCGCCGCCCTACTACGAAGGCGCCGATGAGACCGCCCGCAGTGCCCTGTTCCTGGCTTTGAACCGAGGCAAGCGCTCGGTCCGTGTAAACCTCAAGTCCGCGGCCGGCCAGGAGGTCCTGCTGCGCATGGTCCATGACGCCGACGTGCTGCTGGAGTCATTCCGGCCCGGCGTGATGGACCGGCTGGGCGTGGGCTACGAGCGCTTGCGGGAGGTGAACCCGGGACTGGTCTACTGCGCGATCAGCGGTTACGGCCAGGACGGGCCCAACCGGAATCGCTCCGGCCATGACACCAACTATCTCGGCCTCAACGGGCTGCTCGGCCTGACCGGGGAGGCCGGCGGAGCGCCGGTGCAGTCCGCCGGTCAGATCGCCGACATCGGGGGCGGCTCGCTGATGGCCGCGGTGGGGATCCTCGTCGCCCTGCGCGAGCGCGAGCGCTCGGGTCGGGGGCAGCTGGTCGACTGCTCGATGTTCGACGGCTCACTGTCGTGGCTGGCCATGGTCGCCGCCGAGGCCTTCGCCTCCGGCCGCGCCCCGCGCCGCGGTGAGCTCCAGCTCGCCGGGCACTTTGTCTGCTACCGGCCCTATGAGTGCGCCGACGGTTACGTGTCCCTCGGTGCGCTGGAGCCCAAGTTCTGGTCGGCGTGGTGTGAAGGGGTGGGACGGCCCGATCTGGTTCCGAGCCAGTTCGACGCCCCCGGCTCTGAGGCCCACGCCGCGGTGGCGGAGATCTTCCTCGGGCGCACGCGGGAGCAGTGGCGCCAGTTCGCCGCCCAGCACGACTGCTGTCTGGAGCCGATCCTCGACCTCGACGAGGTGCTGGACTCAGAGCTGGTGCGCGCACGCGAGATGGTGGTGGCGCTGGACCAGCCGGGGGTGGCCGAGCCGGTGAAGCAGCTCGGGGTTCCCATCAAGCTGGGCCGGACGCCGGCCGATCCCGGCCGCTCGCCGGGACCCGGGCTCGGTGAGCACACCGACGAGGTGCTGGGCGCCGCGGGCTACAGCCCCGAGGAGATTGCCGCCCTGCATCAGAGCGGCGCGATAGCCGGGACGGGACAGGCCGTGCCGAGCTCTTTCATGGGATGAGCTCGGCCACCGCCGGGAGGCTGAAGATGTCCGAGCTGGCCGAGCGCTCGGGGGTCAGCGCGGGGACGATCAAGCACTACCTGCGCGAAGGGTTGCTCGGCTCCCAGGAGGATGTGCTGCGCACCAGCCGCAACATGGCCTACTACCCGGAGGAGTTCGTGGAGCGCATCCGGCTCATCAAGCGCCTCCAGGAGGAGCGCTTCATGCCCCTGCGGGTGATCCGCGATGTCGTCTCCGAGGACCCGGAGCGCGCCGCGGCAGTGATCGAGCTCGAGGACCGGATCCTCGAGCGCACGATCGAGGCCGGGGAGTCTGGACGCGTGTCGCGCCGCGCCGCGCGGGAAACCTACGCGATACCCCAAAACGTGCTCCGTCGGCTCGAGGAGCTCGGCGTGCTCACCCCCGGCGCTCGCGGCTACGACGCCGACGACGTGGCCATCATCGCGGCCATCTCACGCTTCCGGGCGGGAGGCTATGAGGAGGCGATCGGCTTCACCGTCTACGACACGCTGCGCTACCGCGACGCGCTGACCGGATTGGTGGAGGAGGAGGTCCGCGTGCTGCTGGAGCGCCTGGCCGGCGAGGTCGAGGTGGGGCGCGCGGTCCAGATCATCGCCTCGGGCGCCGAGCCGTTGCGCGAGCTGATCGGGGCCATGCACTCCAAGTTGCTGCTGGCCGAGCTTCGCCGCCGCACTAGTCGCACCTGACCCGGGCGATAACGACGGCTACCACCACACGTCGTGTTCCTCCATGACGCCGTAGCCGTCGGCGATCGGCACCTGGGCGAGCTCGCCGGCGAAGGTCCCGAACGGCTGGCGGTAGCGGCTGCGGATCAGGAGCAGGTTCTGGCGCTGCTCACGGACCGCCTCGGGGGCAAAGCGCAGCCCGTCCACCGTGCTCAGGTCCTCGGCGAAGCTGACCGGAGCTGCCTCGGTGGGTTGTCCGTCGATCCAGACCGTGCGCTCGCTCGCGATGTCGGGGTCGTTTACGCCCTGCACCAGGTTCCAGGCCAGCTCACGACCGTCGCTGGCCGTCCCGACGCCGGCGCACCAGCGCCAGCGGGTGTGGCGCTCGTAGTACGCCGCCGTGTCATCGACCACGGCCCGGGCGTCGACGCGGCGTGGCTCGCCTTCGATGGTCACGGTCCCGCTGGCCTCGATGCCGCCCTGCTTGCGCGTCCACGCGTAGCTCGCGCCGGTGGGGCAGACGGCCTCAACGCCGGCCGTCTCCGCGAGCTTCAGATCGATCGTCACCCCGGCGCCGGTGGCGTGGGCGCGCCCGGGGCTGAGCGCGACGGCCGCTGGACCCAAGCTCGTGCGCTCGTGCAGGCGCCGCGTGGCGCGATCCCACACCGCCCAGAAGGACTGCCGGGCGGGCCCGATCCGCACGCTGGCCAGGCAGAGCATCAGCTCGGGGCTGAACACCCCCACGTAGCGCCAGGTCTTGAGCGGGCGCAGGCCCTGCCAGGCGGGCATCGGCTGGGGCGGCAGGATCAGGGCGCGCAGGCCCGGCGGCCGGCGATCGCCGAAGCGACCGCGGTAGGGAAGCGCGGCCAGGGCTCCGGGCGGCGGGGGGTCGGCCGATCTACGGGGCTGGCTTGGGCGTGGCATCGTCGGTTATCCTCGTTGACTGACTAGTCAATCGACACCGGAGAGGGAGTACCCCGCGTGCGCGTCGGCGCCGTCCAGCTCAATTCCACCGGCGACCCGGATCAGAACCTAGCGACCGCTGACCGTTTGGTGCGTCAGGCGGCCTCGCTCGGGGCGCAGCTGATCTGCCTGCCCGAGAAGTGGACGGTGCTCGGGACCGCCGATGATCTGCGTGCCGGCGCCCAGCCCTTGGACGGCCCGGCGATCAACTGGGCCCGGGGGGTTGCCAGAGAGCTCGGGCTCGAGCTGGTGGCGGGATCGATCGTCGAGCGGGTGCCGGGGCAGGAGCGCAACGCCAACACCAGCGTGCACATCGGTCCCGATGGCGAGCTCAAGGCGGTTTACCGCAAGCTGCACCTGTTCGACGTGGAGGTCGATGGCACAACCTACGCCGAGTCAGATACCGAGCAGGCGGGATCCGAGATTGTCGTCTCGGCGGTTGGGGACGGAGTCGGCCTGGGCCTGAGCATCTGCTACGACCTGCGCTTCCCGGAGCTGTTCCGGATCCTGGCCCTGCGCGGAGCCCGGCTGATCGTCGTGCCCAGCGCATTCACGCTGCCCACCACGCGTGACCACTGGGAAGTGCTGGTTCGCGCCCGGGCGATTGAGAACCAGTGCTTCGTGATCGCGCCCAATCAGATCGGCCGCCACCCCGGCGGCTTTCGCTCCGGCGGACGGTCGCTGATCGTCGATCCGTGGGGATTGGTGCTGGCCATGGCCACCGACGCCGAGACGGTGATAGTGGCCGATCTGGACCTCGATCAGGTGGCCGAGGTGCGTCGGAGAATCCCGGCCCTGGCTCACCGCCGGCCCGACGCCTACGACTTCGGGGTCACTGAGTGACCACGACGGCGATGGACAAGCGACGTCTGATCCTGGATGCGGCGGTGCGGGTCTTCGCCCGTCGCGGGTTTCACATCTGCCGGGTGTCTGACATCGCCGACCAGGCGGGCGTGGCCTACGGCCTGGTCTACCATTACTTCTCCTCCAAGGAGGAGATCCTCGACACCCTGTTCCTGGAGCGCTGGGACGTGATGCTCGACGCGATCGCCGAGACCGATGCCTCGGGGCGTCCGCCCCGGGACAAGCTGCACGCGATCGCATCCTTCATCATCGAGTCCTACCGCCATGACCCGGAGCTGATGAAGGTCATCATCGTGGAGGTCACCCGGGCGGCCAACACCTTCGGGCGTACGCACCTGACCAAGATCCGCGATGCCTACGCGGGGATCGCGGCGATCGTGGCCCGGGCTCAGGCCGACGGAATCTTTCGCTCTGAGATCACCCCGGAGTTCGCGGCCCAGGCCTTCTACGGCTGTGTGGAGCAGGTCCTGACCGGGTGGATCTTCGAGGCCGAGCCGGTCTCAGACCAGGAGCTGGAGGCCGCCAAGACGCTGATCGTCAGCACGATCTGCAGCGGACTGGAGCTCTCCCGCTTGCCGCCAGGGTCCCACGAAGAGG
This sequence comes from Actinomycetota bacterium, assembly GCA_030948805.1. Lineage (GTDB taxonomy): Bacteria > Actinomycetota > Thermoleophilia > Solirubrobacterales > Solirubrobacteraceae > Palsa-465. Next base: position 5,807 of record JALYZQ010000123.1, read on the forward strand.
GTTAGAACGTCCAGCGGTCGGGGCAGTCTGATTCAATGCCCACGATGTCTGAGAGCCCTTTGGTCAAGCGTCTCATCTGGTCTGGCCTGCTCGCCGGGACCGGAGCGCTGGCCAGCATCGCCTCGGCGCGGTTGGCGACTCTGATCTGGACGCGCATGTTCGGCGAGCCGCCCCCCGAGTGAGCGAAGACCCCCAAACCCCCATGTCTGACCCGGCGCCCTCGGCGGATGAGGCCGAGGCCGCCACCTCGGTGACCGCGCCGGAGGCCGCTACCACGGCGGAAGATGCCGAGGCCGCTACCTCGGGGACAACGCCGGACGCCGCCGCCGGTGCCGACTCGGCACCTCCGTGGACCCCACCGCCCCTGCCGCCGACCTCAGGGGCCGCTGACAGCCCGGCGGCTGCGCTCACCGAGCGGCCTGAGATAGCCGCCGGGGCCGCGTTTGCCGGCGGTTTTGCCCTCGCTCTGATCCTCAAGCGCCTTGCCCGCTGAGAACGAGAACCTGGCCAAGGCGCTAGCCGAGGTCTCCGAGCGCATGTCGGTGCTGGTGCGCGAGGAGGTCGAGCTGGCCAAGGCCGAGGTGACCACCAAGATCTCCAGCCTCGGCCGGGGAGCGGTAGCCGTCGCCGTCGGTGCCGTGTTCGGCGTATTCGCTCTGGTCTTCGTACTGCTGACGATCGCCTGGGCGATCAACGACGCGACCGGGCATCTGTGGATCGGCTTCGCGATCGTCATGGTCGTGTTGCTCCTGCTCACCGGCGGGGCGTTCCTGTTCGCCTGGGGAAAGCTCAAGGTCGGGCCGCCGACGCCGCAGATGGCGATCGAGGAAGCCAAGAAGATCCGAGCTACGGTGAGCACGGCGGAGACGACTCCGGCGCCGGTGGGCACACCGCAGGAGCGCACCTGATGCCCACTCGCTCACCAGAGGAAATCCGGACCTCGATCGAACAAAACCGCCAGGAGCTCGGCACGGCGGTGGACCGGCTGCGGGTCGAGGTCGTCAAGCTGACCGACTGGCGCTCGCAGCTTCGCCGCCATGAGCCCAAGGTGCTGATCGGCGCCGGCGTGGCCGGGTTCGTGATCGGCGGCGGCGTCGCCGCGCTGGGCGCGCTGACCTTCGGCCGGCGGCGCCGCAAGGCCCTCGGCCGCTAACGCAGAAACGAGCTCGGCAGGCCACCCGCCCCCAGCAGGCCCGGCCCGACATGCGTTCCGATCACCGGTCCGATCTCGGAGATGACCGCGGGCGGAGCACCGAAAATCTCGGTGCCTCGCGCAGCCAGCTCCGCGGCTTGCTCGGGGGCCTGGATGTGCTGCACCATCCAGGCGTCGGCACCATCTTCATGGCGGCTGCGCAACAGGTCGACCATGCGCTCAAACGCACGCCGTGAGGTCCGCACGCGCTCCACGGGTGTGATCTCGGCCTCCACGGTGAGGATGGGCTTGATCTTCAGCGCCGAGCCCAGCCAGGCCTGGGCTCCGGCGATTCGCCCGCCGCGCCGCAGATACTCCAGCGTTTCGATCGCGAACCACATCTTCAGCTCGGCCCGCGCGGCGCGGGCGTGAGCCAGCACCTCGGCCCCGTCGGCCCCCCGCGCCGCGGCCGCGCATGCCGCCAGCACGACCAGGCCCTCCCCGCCACAGGCCGTGGCCGAGTCCATCACGTGCACACGGTCGGCGTTCGGTCCCAGCTGCTCGCGGGCCTGCTCAGCGGAGCCCACCGTCCCTGACATACCTCCGGCGAGATGAATCGAGACGATGTCCTGACCGTCGCTGAGCAGGGGCTCGTACACGGACAGGAAGTCGCCGATGGATGGTTGTGAGGTCGTCGGCAGGTCGGCCTCGGAGCCCAGGCGCCGGAAGTACGCGTCGTAGTCCCCGATGTCGCTTTCGCGCTGGTCGCCTTCGGGCCAGCGGACGTAGAGGCTGACCTGGTGGATCCCTCGCGCCGCCACGAGCTCGGGGGGGAGGTAGTGACAGGTGTCAGAGACGATCGCCACGCTCATGACCGCGGCACCCTATCTGATGCCTCGGGCCGTACACTCGCCGCCGGATGCGACGGGTGATGGTGTAGATGCCGCGGACGCTGGTCACCGGAGCGACCGGATTCATCGGCGCGCACGTGACGAGGCTGCTCGTCGGGCGGGGCGACGACGTAGTGGTCACGACGCGGCCGGACTCGCGGATGGAGGCCTTGGACGGGCTGGACGTCAAGCCCGTGCGGGCCGACATCCTGGATCGCCGGTCGATGCGTCGAGCGCTGCGTGGGGTCGACCGGGTGTTTCACGTCGCCGGTATGGCCGAGATCTCGGCGCCCCACGCCCGCATCTACTCGGTCAACGTGCAAGGTGCCCGGATCGTGCTCGAGGAGGCGCTGCGTGCCGATGTGCAGCGCGTCGTGTTCACCTCCTCGGTGGCCGCGATCGGCCCCGCCCGCCCCGGTCAGAGTGCCGACGAGACCAACCAGTGGCAGGCCGGGCGCTACCGGATCGCCTACCTGGACGCCAAGCACGAGGCTGAGACGACGGCCCTGCGCCTGGTCGCCCGGGGGCTGCCCGTGGTGATCGTCAACCCCTCGCACGTGTTCGGTCCCGGTGACCCGGGCCGCTCATCGACCGTGCTCGTCCGACGCTTCCTTCGCCGTCAGATCCCGGCCTACGTGGAGGGCACGCTCAATGTCGTCGCCGTTCAGGACGTCGCCCGGGGCCTGCTGGCCGCCGATGAGCGGGGCGCGGTGGGCGAGCGCTACATCCTCGGCAATCGCAACTTCACGCTCACGCGGCTGTTCGCCGACCTGGGCCGGTTGTCGGGCGTCGAGCCCCCGGCGGTCAAGCTCCCGCTCAATGTGGCTCTGGCCATGGCGGCAGCCGGGCGCCGGATCGCCGGTCAGGCGCTCCCTTCCCCGGCCGAGGTCCGAGCCGCGTCGCTGAACTGGGCCTTTGTCAATCGCCGCGCCCGCCGGGAGCTGGGTTGGCGGCCGTCCCCGCATGAGGACTGCCTGGAGGAGACGGTGGCCTGGTACCGCGAGCGCGACGGCGCTGACCTGGCGCCTCCGGGCTCCCGGCAGCCGTTTGTCCTCAGGGCGGCCGGCGGGGCTCTGCGACGCGTCGGCCTCTAGTCTTGGGCGTCAGCCGTGGCCACCCTTTATCGCTGCAACACGCCCACCGACTGGCTGTGCCCGTGCGGCCGTGTGGCCCGGGCGCTCCGACGTGAGCAAGTCGAGTTCGAGTCCGTCGTCGTGCCCCAGCGACGTTCGTCGCGTCCTGAGGTCGAGGCCCTGAGCGGTCAACGCCGTGTGCCCACCCTGATCCTGGACGGCGAGGTGATCTGCGACTCGCACCGGATCGTCGAGGAGCTCGAGCGGCGCCGCCGGGCCGAGGCTGGGGGCGTTGGATCCTGACGGTAAATAACGACGTCAGGATCCAATAGCCCCCCTCATAACTGACTCAGAGGCGGTTCTCGATCGACATCGGCGCCGACTGCACCGCCGGGGCCTCGGGGGCCTCGGGGACCTGGGGAGCCTCCACGGTGGCCTGACCGTCGGGCAGCCCGAGGGCCTGGGGCAGCTCACCGGACTCATACATCTCCATCACGATGTCGCAGCCCCCGACCAGCTCGCCGTTGACGAACAGCTGGGGGATCGTGGGCCAGTCCGACAGTGCGGACAGCTCCTGGCGGATCCGTGGGTCGGGCAGGATGTCCACGGCGGCGAACTGGGTGCCCAGCGACTGCAGGGCGCCCACGGTGCGGGCCGAGAAGCCGCAGGCGGGGGCCTCCGGCGTGCCCTTCATGAACAGGATCACGGGGTTCTCGGAGATTGCCTCCTGGATGGCCTCGCGCATTGGATTTTCGGCTGTGTCGCTCATCGGCTGTCCTCCGGGTTTGACGCTTGGGTTTGGATTGACAGGGCGTGGATGCGGTCGCCGAGCTCGGCTCCGAACACGTCATGGACGAGTCGGTGCTGAGCGAGCCGGGGCAGGCCCATAAAGGCCGGCGCGGCCACGACCGCGTTGAAGTGGTGCCCGTCGCCGGTGACGCTGGCCACGGCACCGGGGATGGCGGCCTCGATGCGTGATTTCAGCTCCTCTGGTGTCGCCGACACCTTGTCTAGGCTATCGAGGTGACAGAGCTATACTGAATGAAGCGATGATCACTCTGACCGACAAAGGCGCCGAGAAGGTCCAGGAGTTTCTCTCCGCCCAGAGCGAAGTCGCCGCGACCGCTGGCCTGCGGGTTGGCGTTCGGGGCGGGGGCTGCTCGGGCTTTCAGTACGCCCTGGCCTTCGATGAGCAGCGTGACGGCGATGAGGTGTTCGAGGACAAGGGGATCCGCCTGCTGGTCGACACTCCGAGCCTGCGCTACGTGCACGGAGCGGTGATCGACTTCGTCGACGGACTCCAGGGGGCCGGCTTCAAGGTCGAGAACCCCAACGTCACTGCAGCCTGTGGCTGCGGGTCCTCGTTCCGAGTCGCCGACGAAGAAGAAGTCTCCGCCGTCTAGCCGTTCCGCCGGCCCCGCCTACACGGGCGTCGCGTCCAGCGACCGCCACAGAATGCGGCTGGCCAGCGTCCGGTGGGGGCGCCACGGCTCGGCGATCGTCTCCATCTCCGCCGGGGCGGGCAGGGAGTCAAGCTCGTAGGTGAGCATCATCGCCCGCCGGATGCCCAGATCACCGACCGGCAACACGTCGGGGCGCTGAAGGTGGAACATGAGGAACATGTGCGCCGTCCACACGCCCAGCCCCTTGACGGCGATCAGCTCGGCGATCACCTGCTCGTCGGGCAGGCGGCCCAGCTTGTCCAGCTCCAGCGAGCCGTCCAGGGCGTGCTCGGCCAGCGAACGCAAAAAGCTGACCTTGGCCCGCGACAGGCCCGCGGCCGCGCGCAGCGCCTCGGGATCGTCGGCCAGTACCTCCTCGGGGGTCGGGGTACGGTCCCCGAAGCGCTCGGTCAGCCGTCCGTAGATGGCCGCTGCCGCCTTGGTCGAGAGCTGCTGGCCGACGATCGAGCGCACCAGGGCCCCGTAGTGCTCGCGGGGACGTCCCCGTCGGGGATCGCCCAGCGCTTCCACGCCGAGGCGATCGATCACCGCCCCCAGCACCGGGTCGGCGGCGCGTAGCTGTGCGACGGCTCCGAGCAGCGCCTGCTGCGCCTGGGCGGCGGTCGGCATCCGGGCCAGAGTCAGGACACAGCCGGCATTGAGAGCGCGGCGCCGTCCAGCGCGCCCAGGGCCCGCTCCAACGAGCAGGCGATGCAGGTGAACGTCGGCGTGTCGCGCAGGGTGTAGGAGCTTGACTCGGTCGTGCGCAGGCGCTGAACCAGATCCAGAAAGTCCGCTGGGTTGTCGGTCTCAAAGGCGACGACGAACTCCTGGTCGTCCAGCCCGAACGAGTAGCTGGTGTTCAGGTCCACCGACGGGTACTCGCGACCCACCTTGATGTGCTCTTGCATGATCCGCCAGCGCTCGTCTGCGGGCAGCGAGTACCAGCTTCGAGTCTTGACGAACGGGTAGACGAACAGGTACTTGCCTCGTCCGGGTCGAACCTCCAGACGGGACTCCTCGGAGTACTCCGACGGCTTGGTCATCGCCAGCAACGAATGGGATGTCGTGCACCACTTCATCAGCCCGCTCTGGGCCAACACGACGTGAAACTCGTGAATCCGCTCCAGGTTCTGGGCCTGGCTGAGAAGCATCAGGTCCGCGTCCGCCCGGGTGCCCACCAGCGAGAAGGAGCGCAGCAGGTGCCCGTCGGCGAAGTCCTCGCAGGCGGCGATGAACTCACGCTTGTCGACCGCCCGGCGCTCCTCCTCGAGCCGGCGCCAGGCCGGGTCGAGCTTGAGGAAGGTGTACTTGACGAAGTGACGCTGGGGCATCGCGGGGAGCCGGGACGCGTGGGGTGTCTGGGAGGGGCGGGCGAACGC
>JALYZQ010000126.1 GCA_030948805.1 Actinomycetota bacterium
ACCTTGGGGTCGATGACCACCCCGTTGCCGATCACGCACAGCTTGCCGGGGTGCAGGATCCCCGACGGCATCAGGTGAAGCTTCCACGTCTGCCCGTTGCGGACGATCGTGTGGCCGGCGTTGTTGCCGCCCTGGAAGCGAACCACGGCGTCGGCGCGCTCGGCCAGCATGTCGGTGACCTTGCCCTTGCCCTCATCGCCCCATTGGGCGCCGACTATGACGATGCCTGGCATGACGGTCCCAGTGTACGGCCGCCGCCCCCCTCCTCCGGGTCGGGCGCGACCTGGAGTCGGAGCCCGCCCAAGCCGAGCCTGGTCGAGAAACGGGCCACATATTCCCGTTTTCCATCCACCCTCCGCCTTGACGCCTCGGCACACTAGGTATAGCCTTGCTAGGCATGAGGGCAGAATCGCTCAAAGGGCACCTCGACGCTCTGATCTTGGCCGTCGTGGCCGGGGGCCCGCAGCACGGCTACGCGGTCATCGAGGCGCTCAAGCAGCGCAGCGGCGGAGCGCTGAGCCTGCCCGAGGGGACGGTCTACCCCGCGCTGCACCGGCTGGAGGAGGGGGGCCTGCTGAGCAGCTCCTGGAGCCGGGACAGCGGCCGGCGCCGGCGTGTCTATGAGCTGACTCGCCGCGGTCAGCGCGAGCTCGGACTGCGCCGCAGCGAGTGGCGCGACTTCTCACGCACCGTGGAGGCGGTGCTGGCCGTCGGATGACTGAGACTCCGCATGACCCGGACGGCGGCCGAAGCTATCGCCACGACCTCAGCCGGGAGCTGACCGCGGTCGGCATCCCGAGCCGTCGTCGGGAGCGGATCCTGGCCGAGTTCGCGGATCACCTGGCCTGCGATCCCCAGGCCGAGCTCGGCGAGCCGCAGGCTCTGGCCCGCCAGTTCGCCGACGAGCTGGGGACCGCCTACGCGCGACGCGCCGTCGGCCAGAGCTTCGCCGCCCTCGCTTTGGCCGGCCTCCTGTTCGGCGTCGCCTTCGCGATCGGGCCCGGTCCGGCCTTCGGCCCCATACCCGCCGCGGTTCTCTGGCCGGGACGGGTGGCCAACCTGCTGGCCCTGCTCGCCCCGCAGTTCGCCTTTGTGGCCGGCGTGCTGGCCGGGCTGCGGGCCCTTCGCCGGCGCCGGGCCAGGGTGATCGTCGCCGCCGAGGCCGGGGTGCTACTCCGCCGGACGGCAACCGCACTCGCGGCGGCCATCGTCAGCATGGCCAGCCTCGGGGTGATGGCGATCGAGTTGCGGTCCTACGTGGCCGGGTCGTGGGTCACGCTGGCCGAGGTTGGCTCTGTGGTGGGCTTGCTGGCGTTGGCGGCGGCGCTGCCGTCGCTGCTCGCGGCCCGGCGTCTGCGCCCGCTCACCCCCGGGCCCGCCGGTGACCTGTCTGACGATTTCGGCCGCCTGATGCCGCCCTTCCTACGCGGCCACCCGTGGCGCTTTGCCCTCATCGTGGCAGCGGGGGTGTTCATCGCCATCACCGCAGCCGGCGCTGTGGCCTCTGACGGTTATGACGGCGCCATCCGCGGCCTCGGCGACGCCCTGCTCTGCCTGCTGGGCTTTGCCACCCTCGGGCGGTACCTGGGGCTGTGGACCCCAGCCCGACGTTAACCGGCGCACCTCGCTCGTCTCCTGGCCACCGGGCCCTGATCGTCTCCTGGCCACGCGCTAGGGTGGCGCCAATGGGCATGCGGGTCCCGACGAGGTGGCTCACGGTGGCGCTGGGCCCCCTGGCTGCGCTGAGCCTCGGGGCCTGCGGCGCTTCGAGCTCGACGTCCAGCGCGTCCCGGTCGGCTGCCGGGTCACCGCCGTCCTCTGAGACCTCGTCGGCCGCGTCGACTTCCGCGAGTCAGACCACCACCACTACCACCACTACCAGTACAGTCGCCGCCGGGACCTCTGCGCTGGCGGGCTGTCGCACCACCAGCCTTCGCCTCTCCTTCGCCTCCGGTCAGGGGGCGGCCGGTACGGCCTACCTGACCTACGCTCTGACCAACGTCGGGCGCACTTGCACCATGATCGGCTACCCGGGCGTGGCCATCCTGGACGCCGCAGGGCACATCGTCCAGCACCCGGCCGCGCGGGGCAACATCCAGGCTCCCGGCCCTGTCCGGCTGATCACCCTCGAGCCGGGCCATCGAGCCCGGTTCCTGGTCACCAGCAGCGACGTGATCCCTAGTCCGGGCTGCCCCCACGCTTACACCGGGACCATGCTCCAGGTGTTTCCGCCCAACCAGCGCGCGGCCCTGCGGATTGCCCGCCGCGGGCAGTTCTGCAACCTGCGCGTCGGCCCCGTGCAGGCGGGTCCCTGAGGCCGCGGTCGGACGCGGCGCCGTTACCTCGCGCCCGTCGCGGCTGCCGTTTCGCTCGTGCGCTTCAGGCTGGCGCGACCACAATCGACCTCAATCACTCCATTGGGGGCCGGTGGGGAGGAAAGAGCACCATATAGGCGCCTGGCGTCACAACCCCCCTCGGCCCGGCGCAACCGAGGTCGATCGTGGTCGCCCAAGGGCTGGCCGCCTACGCCACACCTCCTCCGCCCGGGACTCGCTCGTCCGCCGGGACAAGCTCGGCCACCGGGACAAGCTCGGCCACCGGGACTACTAGGCGGTGCGCAGGTCCATCCGGTGGTCATGGCCGCACAGCGGCAGCTCGTCGCACATCTCGGTCAACCGCGAGACGGTGCGGGCGGTGATCTGCGCGCACAGCGCTTCACGGTCAAGAATGTTGGTGGTGATGACCACCGAGCGCTGGTCTTCGTAGCGACCGTTGACAATCGAGTACAGCTCCTCCAGCACCCACGGCGTGGTCTGCTCGGCGCCGACGTCGTCGATGTGGAGCAAGTCGACCCGGACCAGCTGCTCGAACAGGTTGTTATGGGATCCAGTAGCGAACGTCTGGCGTATCTCGCGCAGGAGCTGGGGCAGTGAGTAGATAGCCACCGAGCGGCCGGCCTTCAAGGCTGCCTTGGCCACCAGCATGGCCAGCGTCGTCTTGCCGGTTCCGGGCGGACCCATGAACCACAGACCCCGACCGGCATCCAGCTGGTCCTCGATCGTGCTGGCGTAGCGCTGCGTGGCGGTGACGATGGCCGGATCGATCTCGGTCACCGGCGGGCGCTCGAAGGCCACGTCGCGATAGCGGCGGGGTATGACCGCCGACAGGCTACGGGCCTTGGCCCGCGCCACTCGCTGCGGGCGGCAGCGGCAGTCATAGGCCGTGTTGCTCTCCGCGTCGTAGCGGAAACCGGTGCCGTCACAGAGCGCGAATGGACAGGCGTCGCTCATGCCGCGAACCGCTCCCCGGCGTAGTTCATGAACTTCGGATACTCCTTCTGGAAGGTCAGAACCACGTCACCCACGGGCCCGTTGCGGTGTTTGGCGATGATGATGTCAGCCTCCCCGGGGCGTTCTGAGTCGCGCTCGTAGTACTCCTCGCGGTAGATGAACATGACCAGGTCGGAGTCCTGCTCGATCTGGCCGGACTCACGCAGGTCGGAGAGGATCGGCTTCTTCTCCCCGCCGCGTTGCTCGACGGCACGGCTGAGCTGGGAGAGCGCGATCACGGGCACGTTCAGCTCCCGAGCCAGCCCCTTGAGACCACGGCTGATCTGGCCGACCTGCTCGACGCGGCTCTCCACCCGCCCCTCATGGCGCATCAGCTGCAGGTAGTCGATGATGATCAGGCCGAGGCCGCCATCGATCTTGCTGTGCAGCCGCCGGGCCTTGGCTCGCACCTCGAGTACGCCGGTATCACTGGAGTCATCCACATACAGGGGCGCCTCGGACAGGCGCTGACAGGCCTCCAGGATCTTCGGCCAGCGCTGCTCGGCCACTTTGCCTCGGCGCAGATCCTCACCCTTGATCCGGGCCTGGGAGGCCACGAAGCGTTGGGCCAGCTCGGACTCGGACATCTCCAGTGAGAACAGAGCCACGGCATGCCCGTCCAACACGGCGTTCTCGGCGATGTTGGCCACCAGGGCCGACTTTCCCATCGACGGGCGCGCCGCCAGCACGATCAGGTTGCCGGGCTGAAAACCACCGGTCTTCTCGTCCAGATCCTTGAACCCGGAGGGAGTTCCGGTCAGCGGCGTCTTGGAGACCGACAGGCGGTGAAGCTTCTCGGTCTCCTCGTGCAGGATGTCAGCGATCGACCGGATCTTCTTCTGCCGGTCGTCATGGGCCACCTCGAGCACCGAGCGCTCTGCCCGCTCGACGAGGTCGCGGGCGGGAGCCTCACGGGACAGGACGCTGGCCTGGATCTCATAGGAGGTCGTCAGCAGAGCACGCATCTGCGCGTTGTCGCGCACAATGCGCCCGTACTCCCTGGCATGGCCGGCCGCCGGGACCCATCCGGCCAGCTCGTCAATTACCTCCGGGCCGCCGACCTGGTCCAGCTTGCCGTTCTGGCGCAGCGTCTCGGCCACCGTGAGGTGGTCGATCTTGCGGTCGCCCTCATACAGGGCGAGCATGGCCGCGAACACGTCGCCATAGTGCTCGCGGTAGAAGTGCTCAGGTCGGAGTTGCTCCTCGACCAGCAGCGACTGCAGATGGCGCTCGTCGAGCAGGACCGCGCCCAGGACTGATTTCTCGGCCTCGAGATTGTGGGGCGGAACGGCGATGTTCTGCACGGCGCTCATGCGTCTGACGAATATAGGTTCGGGGCAGGCGTCTGCGCAGAAGTCCTTTCCGCACTCTGCGGGTCTTTGTCAGCAGGAGGTGTCGGAGACGACTAGGAGGCGACGACCATGGTCTTGACCGCCGCCGTTACGCCGTCGGCGATCTCGAGCACCACCATGTAGGTACCGACGTTCCGGATCGGCTCCTCGAGGTGGATCCGGCGGCGATCGACGCGGATCCCGCGCGCTTCGCGGATCGCGTCGGCGATGTCCTGCGGGGTCACCGATCCGAACAGCCGGCCATCCTCGCCGGCCTGCTGGGGGATGGTCAGCACGGTGCGACCGAGTAGGGCCGCGCTCTCCTGCGCGCGCTCCGCAGCCTCGCGCAGCACGCGCTCGGCGTCCTCCTGACGCTTGCGCGCCACCTTGATCGACGTCGTGGTGGCTGCCTCGGCCAGCTTGCGCGGCAGCAGGTAGTTGCGCAGATAGCCGGGGGAGACGTCGATCACCGCGCCTCGTTCACCCAGGGAGGCGACGTCCTGAAGCAAGATCGCCTGCGGCATCGGCGGCCTTCTAGCGCTCGCGGTCGCGGTCACGGTCACGTCCGCCCCGATGGTCGCTGCCCTCCGCGACGTAGGGCAGCAGGGCGAGCTCGCGAGCGCGTTTCACCGCCCGGGCAACCTGACTCTGATGACGGCGGCAGGCGCCGGTGATGCGCCGCGAGCGGATCTTGCCGCGCTCGGACACGAACCGGCGCAGCATCGACAGGTCCTTGTAGTCGACCTGCTCGACCTTGTCACGGCAGTACGGACACGACTTGCGACGAGTCGAAGTCGGGCCGCCCTTGCGATCGCGCCGGCGCACCGGGCGTCTGCGTTGCTTTGCCATCGCCCTCAGACTAGCTGGTCGCTGCCTGAAGCGATCTGCCCACAGCGCCCTGGCGCCAGCCGGGGCGGCTCACGAATTCTGACTCGCCACACCCGTGCTCAGAAGGGGATGTCCTCCTCGGCGCCGGCGCTCACCGGCGTGCGCTCGAAATCGTTGGTGTCGATCGGGACATCACTCTCGGCCGGCCGGGCGCTGCTCGAGAAGCCGTTGCCGTTGCCGCCGTCTTCACGGCCGCCGAGGAACTGGACGTTGTCGGCCATGATGTCGACCGACTGGCGCTTCTGGCCATCCTCGGTGGTCCACTCACGCCACCGCAGGCGTCCGTCGACGGCCACGCCACGGCCCTTGCTGAGGAAGCGGGAACAGTTCTCGCCCTGGGCGCCCCAGACGCTGACGTCGAAGTAGTTAGGCTGATCCTCCCACTGGCCGGTGTCGTTGTTCTTGCGTCGGCCGTTGCAGGCCACCCGCAGCGAACACACCGAAGTCCCGCTCTGCGACAGTGACCGAAGCTCAGGATCTCGGGTCAGATTGCCGGTGATGATCACCCGATTGATATTGCTGCCTGCCATTGCTCGTGGCTCCTTTCCAGGTTCTGGGAAGCGATTGAAAGCTCGCCATCGAGTCTATGGCTGGTCCAGACGACTACCCCGCACGTCCTCGGAAAATGGGCGGAAACGTTGCACTGGGGACACGC
>JALYZQ010000160.1 GCA_030948805.1 Actinomycetota bacterium
GCGTTCGACACGCCTCGGCGATGGCCGCACGCCCGTGCACCGAAACGGCCGGCAGATCTGACGCCCCGTCGTCCATCGCCTTGGTGGCGGCCTGGATCCATACGGAGATCGTGCGGTGCGCGGTGAGGATGCGTCCGGCGGCCAAGCTCTCTAGCTCGCCCCTGCGCTGGCGGCCGGCCAGCTCGCCCAGAGCCCCACCCACAGCGGCGTCGGCCATGCCGGCCCAGGACGCGGCTGTCCTCAGGGCATCGCGGGCAAACCAGGGCTGCGCGGCGATGCTCCCCGCGGGCCCGAGCTGGGCCAGCACGGGGACGTCGTCAAACAGCACGCGGTGCGACACCGAGGCCCGGAGCCCGTGGGAGCGGTACCAGGTGCGATCTACGGTGACGCGGTGGTCCTCAAGGTCGATCCAGACCGAGACCGGGGGGCCTCCGGCCGGCGCCCGAGCCAGGATGAGGGCTCGGTGAAGGCCCCCGGCGCCCGAGCAGAACGTCTTTACCCCCCGTAGCAGCAGACTTCCGGTTCGCGTCACGACCTGGGCGGGATCTCCCTCGCCGGAGGCCGGATCCCCACCCCACACGCCGGCGCGAAGCCGCCCGGCGGCGACCGCGGCCAGCTCAGGCTCGGCCAGCTCACGCGGGGCCTGGGCGGCCAGCCGCTCGACGGCGTTGAGGTGACCATCGAAGATTCGCCCCACCGAGCCGTCGGCCTGCGCCACCCGTCGCACCAGGTTGAGCTCTTGCGCGGCCGGGGGCCGCTGGGTGCCCATGGACGCGTTGAAGGCCATCGCCCCGGCACCCTCCAGCTGGGCGATGGCGGCTTCGGGAAACTCCGGCACGGGCTCGGCGTCGCGGATCCCGGCGGCGGCTGTGACCGCGGCCAGCGCCGTCTCCAGGTCACCGTCCTGACGGGGGAGGGTCTGGACCGGGGTCGTCACCTCAACGCTCTCAGGCTGAGGCCGGCGCGGTGGGCGTGGTCCACGACCAGCTGGGTAAAGGCCACGGTCGCACCGGCACCGGATCGGCGCGCCCCGGGGCCGATTCCGTCGTGCGCGAGGACGATCGCCGCCGCGGTCAGACCGGGGCGGACGGCGGCGTACATGTCCGCGGCCGCGTCTCCGCGCCAGTCGTGGGTGTCCACGGTCCAGTCGACCAGCCGCAGTCCGCGGGCTCGAGCCACGCGCTGGGTCCACGGGGCCACATCTCCCCACGGGGTGCGCCATAGCGTTGGCTGGACCCCGAGGCCGCGCAGCCGGCCCAGCCCCCGGTCAGCGTCCCGGGCGCACCAGTCGGCATCACGCTCGCCGTGACGTATGTGCTCCTCGCAATGCAGCCCGACCGTGTGGCCCTCATGCAGCATGCGGGCGATGAGCCGGGGATGGGCCTCGGCGCGCGGGGCGATGGGAAAGAAGGTGGCGGTGGCCCGTGCTGCGGCCAGCAGATCCAGGATCCGCGGGGTGAAGGCCGCGTCGGGGCCGTCGTCGAAGGTCAGGGCCACAGTGGACACCGAGTAGGGCTACCCCCGGGCCTCCCACTCCTATCGGCCGTGTGACGGCGAGCCAGATGCGGGTAGAGCCCGAAGGCGATGACGATCGCCATTCTCGATATCGACGGCACCCTGGTTGATACCAACTACCAGCACGCGCTGGCCTGGTTTCGGGCCTTTCGCAGGCACCGCATCATCCTGCCCATCTGGCGCATCCACCGTCACATCGGGATGGGCGGCGACCAGGTGGTGACGGCCCTGTGCGGTGAGCAGACCGAGGAGGAGCGGGGCGACGAGATCCGTGAGGCCGAGGGTGAGGAGTACGGCCGACTGATCGACGAGGTCCAGGTGGTGAGCCGCGCCCGGGAGCTAATTCTGGCTCTCTCAGAGCGCGGCCATGCCGTGGTGCTGGCCAGCTCGGCCAAAGCGGAGGAGGTCGACCATTACCTCGACCTGCTCGATGCCCGGGACATCGTCGATGGCTGGACGACCTCAGCCGACGTTCAATCGACCAAGCCGGCGCCAGACCTGGTCCAAGCCGGCCGGGAGCGCGTCGGCGGAAGCGCTGACGAGGCGGTCATGGTGGGCGATACGCCCTGGGACATCGAGGCGGCCCAGAAGGCGGGGGTGGCCACGCTGGCCGTGGTCACCGGGGGCTTCAGTGAGCAGGAGCTGCGCGATGCGGGCGCCGCAGGCGTGTACGAGTCGGTGGCCCAGCTCGAGCGCGAGCTGTCAGACACGCCCCTGCACTGAGCATCTGCACGAACGCTTCATGAGCGCAGCACTCGGGTAGTTCGTCTCCATGAGAATTACGATGGTCATCGAGTCCGGTATCCCCGCGCCGCCAGCCCCCGGGCCGCCGGTACCCGGGCCGGATCCGACGCCGCCGGTACCCGGGCCGGACCCAACTCCGCCTGTGCCCGGGCCGGACCCGTCGCCGCCCGCGCCCGAGCCACCGGCCCCCGCGCCTCCGCTGCCACCCGCCCCCGGCCCGGCGATCTGACGTCTACTCCGGGGGAGGCCGGCGGTATCGCGCGCTGCGCCGCAAGCGCGTCGGAGCGCTACGAATGGCGCCGCCCACAGGCGTGAGGATGACCCCTAGAACGACCACGGCCAGAACCGCACAGATGATGATGACGACGGTCACCGCTTCCTCCTGATCGACTGGCCCTGAGATGCCCGTTCCGCGGCCCTTTTATGCCGGGACCAAACCGCTGTGTAAGAGGCTTGCCGCCGGCTAGTGGCTTAGTAGGGCCGTTCGAGCCTCATCCGAGCAACGAAAGGGAGCCGAGATGGCTGACTCACTGAAGGGCAAGAAGATCGCGATCATCGCAACCGACGGCGTGGAGCAGGTCGAGCTCGTCGAGCCCCGCCAGGCCGTGCAGGAGGCTGGGGCCGACACCGAGCTGCTCTCACTTCAGGAGGGCGAGATCCAGGCCATGAACAGCGACATCGAGCCCGCAGACAAGTTCAGTGTCGACAAGTTGGTCGGCGATGCGTTGCAGGGGGACTACGACGGGCTGATCATCCCCGGCGGGACCGTCAGTGCCGACCGACTGCGCGCCGACGGGAAGGTGATGGCCTTCCTGCAGGAGTACTTCAAGACCGGCAAGCCAGTGGGCGTCATCTGCCACGGGCCGTGGACCCTTGTCGAGGCCGACCTGGTCAGAGGACGGACCCTCACTTCATTCCCGAGCCTGCAAACTGACATCCGCAACGCCGGCGGCGAGTGGGTCGACGAGGAGGTCGTCGTGGACCAGGGACTTGTCAGCTCCCGCAGTCCCGACGACCTGCCGGCCTTCAAGGCCAAGATCGTCGAGGAGTTCGCCGAGGGCGAGCACGAGGTCGCGGCAGCCGGCGCAACCGGGGGCTGAGTTCCCGGCCGAGTCTCTTAGTGCCACGAGACGCTAGGCCTCACGGTGGGGCCGTGCCCCGGCTGTCGCCGGCGCGCGGCCCTCTGCGGTGTCCCGCTCGTGTGAGCGGCGGAGCATGAACGTCCCGATCGAGCCGGCCAGAGTGGCCACGACGATGATCGCGTAGGCTTCCATGACCACGTCGAGGATCCGGCCGCCAGTGGAGAGCGGGTTCTGCACCGAGGAGGAGACCGTGAGCAGCTGAGTCGTGGTCCAGAACAGGGCGCTGCCGTAGCTCTGAATTTGGGTCGCCTTGACGTGACGCTCAAGCAGCAGGGCCAGAACGGCGCAGACCAGATCGACGGTCACGGTGGCCGCGAAGATAACCACGATCCGGTCGCGCAGCGCGCCGTGGGTCGGCGTCGACGCACGCGCAACGTGACGCAGCTCTCTGCCGCCGGCGCGAAGCACATCGACCACGTACACGACCTCTAATTCGCCCTGCACGGGCGTCGTCCTGTCCGGGCGGGTCAGCCCGAGGTCTCTGAGTGTTCGCGAAAGCGCTGCTCGGAGGCTTTGATCTCGGCCAGCGCGTCTTCGCGCGAGCGCCAGCCGCCGACGTCGACGGCCTTGTGCTCGAGCTGCTTGTAGATCGAGAAGAACTGCTCGATCTCCTGGCGCAGGAGCTCGGGCAGCTCCTCGAGCTGCTCATAGGCGTTCCAGTAGGAATCGTGCAGGGGAACGCAGACGATCTTGTCGTCGGGACCCTTCTCATCGGCCATCACGAACATCCCGATCGGCTTGACCGGGATCAGGCACCCGGGGAAGGTGGGCTCAGTCAGGCAGACCAGCACGTCGAGCGGATCCCCATCCTCGGCCAGCGTGTCGCGCAGATAGCCGTAATCGGTTGGATACGTGGCTGCGCTCATCAGCAGGCGATCGAACTTGATCCCGCCGAGCTCAGGGTCGAACTCGTACTTGTTGCGATTGCCCTTGGGGATCTCGACTACGCATACGAAGCGTTCGTCCCCGGCCGGCGAGCTCATCGATTCCGGCCGCCGGCCATCAGGTGTCCTCGAGCCGAAAGCCGACCTTCATCTCGACCTGGAAGTGGGCGATCTCGCCCTCCTCCACGTGTCCACGGATCCCCACCACCTCCACCCAGTCCAGGTTGCGCAGCGTCGTGGCGGCCCGCCGGACCCCGGAGCGCATCGCCTCGGCGATGCTGTCGGGTGAGGTGCCGACGATCTCGACGATCTTGTAGGTGCTGTCTTCGGGCATCGGACTCCTTTTCTAGCAGGCAGTACCCGGTTCCCGACCCCGGCAAGCCCGCGGAGTTTGGCGGCGCCAGAACGGGTAGAGCGCGGCCATGACGCAATTTGGCTACACGATGATGACCGAGCAGTCGCCTCCAGACCAGCTGATCTCAGACGTCCGAAGGGCTGAGCAGGCGGGCTTTGACTTCTCGGTGACCAGCGACACTTTCAGCCCTGGCTGGATGAGCAAGGCCATGCGGGCTACGCCTGGTCGATACTGGGCGCGGCCGCCCAGGCGACTGAGCGCATCGGGCTGATGACCTACGTCACCTGTCCCACCCTGCGCTATCACCCGCGGTCGTGGCCCAGAAGGCGGCCACGATGGGCATCCTGTCGGGCAACCGCTTCTGGCTGGGCTTGGGATCGGGCGAGAACCTCAACGAGCACGTGGTCGGCAGGGGCTGGCCCGCCGTCGGCGTCCGGCACGAGATGCTCTCCGAGGCCGTGGACATCATCGCCGAGCTGTTGGGTAGCGGGGAACGGGTCAATTACCGCGCTGATCTGCCCAACCCGGAAAGCTTCGCCGCCGCCACCCAGTTCGTCACCCCCGACCAAGTGGGCTCGGCACTGGGGTGCGGACCCGACGTCGCTGAGCACGTGGAGAAGATCAGGCCCTTCATCGACGCCGGCTTCACCGAGATCGCCCTCGTTCAGATCGGTGCCGATGAGCAGGCGCCGTTCATAGCCTGGGCCGAGCAGGAGCTGCTGCCCGCGCTGCGTTCGCTCTAGCCGACTGCGTTCGCTCTAGCCGACTGCGTTGACGATCTCCGCCGCGACGGCGCTGGCCCCGCGCCGCCCGAGGACGATCGTGTAGTGGTTCACGTCGGGGACCTGGAGTGAGCGGCGGCGCTCGGAGTCAGCCCGCGCCCATCGGGTCACCAGCTCCAAGGGCTGCATCGGGTTGGGGTCGTCGATCATGCCCCGGGGGGCGCACAACAGAACCGCCGGGACGGTGAGGTGCTCGGCGTCGGTGGCCCGCAGGACGTCCTCGCCGTCGGGGCCGATGGCTTCAGAGTTGACCGAGGAGCGCAGCTTCCCCGCCGGCCCCCGCAGGTCGTGATCGGCGTAGGCGGCCACGTCGGCGCGATCCACGTCTGCGCCGGCCAGCGCGGGGTGCTCAGCCCACCAGGCTCGATAGGCCTCGGGACTCGGGAAGTCCATCTGCAAGCGGGCCAGGGTGGGTCCGAGGAACGCGTGCATGAACGTTTCTGGGTCCGCGTCCCGAGCGGCGGGGATGCTCAGACCGCCGTCCACCAGCACCAGGCTACGGATCCGCTGCGGGTGGGCTACGGCCAGGGCGGCGGCGATGTAGGCCCCCAGCGAGTGGCCGACGACGACCGCCTGCTCTCGCTCAAGGTGGTCCAGCACCGCGACCATGTCCGCGACGTGCGCGGGAATTCCGAACGGTGGGGGCAGCTCGGCGCTGTCAGCGCGCCCGCGCAGATCGACGCACGCCAGCGTGGCCCGGTCTCCGACGGCTCGGCTGACCGCCCGCCAGGCCTGGCTGTTGGAGGTGATGCCGTGGATGGCCAGGACCAGAGGACTCCCGGCTCGAGCGTTCCCCAACCGATGAGTGGCCAGCTCACCTCCGCTGACGGGGATGTCAGCCCGGCGTCCGGTGGTGTCAGTCATGCCCCACGGGCTCGGCCTGCGGCTGCTCAGACTCGGGCACCGCACCCGCCGCCGGGGCCGCGCGCGGGCTCTTCGACCACGCAGTCCACGGTCGGATCAGCGCCAGCCAGCCCGCGGCAAGCGCCAACAGGGTGGCGCACAGAATCCAGCCCAGCGCCGTGGTGGCCACGCCGACGTACTTCAGACCCGAAGCAAAGATGACAAAGGCGATCGCCGGGCGCACGTAGCGGTCGGGAACCGTCGAGGAGAGCATCGATCCGACCAGCACCGCCGGGACCGATCCCAGGATCAGCGATCCGGTGACCGACACTTCGATGTGGCCGAAGGCCAGTGCCCCGAGCGCGGCCGCCAGCGTGAGCGGGACCGCCTGGGTCAGGTCGGTGCCGACGAGCTGGTTGGCGCCCAGGGCGGGATAGATGAAGAGCAGCCCGATGATCATCAACGAGCCCGAACCGACCGAGGTGATCCCGACGATGACCCCGCCGATCACGCCGAGCCCCAGCGTCAGCAGCGGGCGTGGGTGGACGTCGGTGACCCGCGCCGCTCTCGGGCCTCCCCGCCGACGGTCCAGGACGAAGCGCAGCGCCATGGCTCCAGCGCCGATGAGCAGCGCGGCGCCCAGGAAGGTCTGGATGTTTTCCTCGGCCGATTTGGCGTTGCCCATCAGCGAGAGGAGATAGGCGCCGAGGAAGGCGGCCGGAACCGAGCCGAGCACCATCCAGCGCACTAGCTTGAGGTTGACCGTGCCCGCCCGCATGTGCACTGCGGCCCCGATGGGGCGCATGACCACAGCGGCAACCAGGTCACTGGAGATCGCCGTCGACGGCTTGACGCCAAAGAGCAGGATCAGCATCGGCGTCATCAGAGCGCCCCCTCCGGCGCCGGTCATTCCGACCAGGAGCCCGATGATGGCGCTGCCGAGGACGATGTAGGGGTCGATGTGCATCAGGGCTGGGGCGGCGGCCTCACGGGCGCGCCGGCGTCAGTGGCTGTTACTCCGCGGAGCTCGGACCCGGGGGGTCGCCGGAGAGTAACCATCCGTCGGAAACGGCGCGCACGATTCCGCGCCGAGCGAGGTCCGACAGGGCGCTGGTCACCGTGGGGCGGCGGGCCGCCACCAGGTCTGAAAGCACAGCATGGGTCAGGCGCAGGGGAACGATGATGCCGTCGCGACGCACTCGCCCCCACCGCCCGGCCAAGTGCCAGAAGAGCATGTGCAGGCGGACGTCCACGCGCGCCTGATGCACGATCGCCATGTTGACGGCCAGCTGACGAGAGCGCTGAGTGGCCCGGGAGACCAGCCGACCACCGAGCTGCGGGAACTGGGCCAGCTGGCGGACGAACCGTTCGTCGAGGACGGCCACGCGCACCGGGTCCAGGACAAGCCAGTCATTGGTCAGCGTGAGCGTCGACTCGGGGTGCCAGGGCGGCGGGCGCAACAGGTCGCCCTCGCCGATCAACTCGACGCCGAAGCGCTTCTCCAACCCGACGCGGTGAATGAGGATCCCCTCGAGGACCAGAACGCCCAGGCCGTTCTCAAATGCCGCCGGCGGTGGCCGCCAGGCCCCCGGCTCCAACCGAATTTCTCGGGTTACGATGGCCTCCGTGGCCTGGGACCGCAGCTCGGGATCGATCGCTTCGGCCAGCTCGGGGTCTTCCTCGAGTATCCGGCACAGACCGGACAGCAGCGGTGATGCGGTCACCGCTCTCACTCTGTCAGAGCGGCGTCTCGCCCGAGCAGGGTCCCGGCGGCGGGCTGCGCAGCCAGG